>CAZTCG010000102.1:0-6651 GCA_964612005.1 uncultured Flavobacteriaceae bacterium
TGAAGAAATCTGTTCCATACCTAGAACTAAATGCTTTTTTATTAAAATACATTTAAAATGGAAATGGAAAACAAAATGCTTAAAGAAATTGCTGAAGTAAACAGCAAGATGATGAAAGGTTACGATACTCTTTCTCAAATTAATGAGGTTGAGATTGGATTAACTCCTAAAACCGAAGTATATGCAGAGGATAAAATGAAACTTTATCATTATGATAGAGAAACGGAAGCTGATGTAAAAACACCCGTATTAATTGTTTATGCATTAGTAAATACTTACAAAATGTTGGATTTACAACCAGACAGAAGTTACATTAAAAATCTTTTAGATATGGGATTGGATGTATACTTAATCGATTGGGGTTATCCATCTAAAATAGACAGATACTTAAGTATTGATGATTATGTAAATGGATACATAAACAACAGTGTTGATTATATCCGTAAAAAACATAAAACCGAAAAAGTAAATATTATTAGTATTTGCCAAGGCGGAACTTTAAGTTTAATTTACTCTGCATTGCATCCAAATAAAATCAAAAATTTAGTAACTCAGGTAACCCCTGTAGATTTTAGTACTAATGATGGTTTGCTTTTTAAATGGAGCAAAGACATGGACTTTGATAAATTAGTGGATGGTTACAACGGTTTAATCCCTGGTAATTTTTTAAATGATGCTTTTGCATTATTGAAACCAACCATGAAATTCATTAAACAACAATCATTAATGAATAGCTTAGATGATAAAGATAAATTAATGATGTTCCTTCGTATGGAAAAATGGATTGCAGATAGTCCTGACCAAGCCGGTGAATGCTTCCGTCAATTTATGAAAGATTTATATCAACAAAATAAATTGATCAAAGGAGAATTGATGGTAAATGGTAAAAAAGTTAGTTTAAAAAACATTAAGGCATCAGTTTTAAATATCTATGCTTCAGAAGATCATCTAGTTCCACCAGCTGCTTCTATTCCTTTAAATGAACACTTAACATCTGAAAATGAATCAGTTTGTTTTAAAGGTGGTCATATTGGAGTATTTGTTGGCAGCAAATCACAAAAAGAATTAGCACCAAAGGTTGTAGATTTTTTAAAGAAAAGAGATAAATAAAAAGTGAAGTCCCCGAAATTTCGGGGGCTTTTTATTTTAATCTAATTTTAATTTAGGATTTGGAACTGTTGATAATGAATCAAATTCATTATTCAAAAATTTAAAATAAGCTGTAATGGCTATCATAGCAGCGTTATCAGTACAAAATTCAAAACTTGGTACATAAATCGACCAATTATTTTTTTTAGAAAGTAAATCTAGTTGCTTTCTTAATTCAGAATTGGCAGAAACACCACCAGCAATCGCAATTTGTTTAATTTGATGAAAATCTGCAGCTTTTTTTAAATTAGATAATAGTACATTAACTAAATGATATTGATAAGAGGCACAAATATCATTTAGATTTTTTTCAATAAAATAATTGTCAATTTTTTGATTTTCCTGAATAAAATAGAGAAATGAAGTTTTAATACCACTAAAACTATAATCAAAATGATTAACCTTACTTTTAGAAAAAGTAAATCGCATTGGATTACCCAATTTTGATAATTGATCGATCAATGGGCCTCCAGGATAGGGTAATCCTAATATTTTTGCAGCTTTGTCAAACGCTTCACCTACTGCATCATCAATAGTTTCACCTATTATTTCCAAATCAAAATAGTCATTCAATTTCACTATTTGAGTGTGACCACCACTAACAGTTAAACATAAAAAAGGGAATTCTGGTGTTTGTTGCTTGAGGTCATTTTTAATAAAATGTGCAAGAATGTGACCTTGCATATGATTTACACCAATAAATGGTATTTCTAAACTTAGCGCTAATGATTTTGCTACAGATGCCCCAACCAACAGTGAGCCTGATAATCCTGGGCCATTGGTGTAGGCAATAGCATCTAATTCTTTTAATTGAATGCCAACTGCTTTTATTGCTTCTGTTAATACAGGTATTATGTTTTTTTGATGATCTCTACTGGCTAACTCAGGAACAACACCACCGAATTGTTCGTGTATTTTTTGATTAGCAGTTAAATTAACTAGTATTTTTTGGTTACTACTAATAGCAACAGAAGTGTCATCACAACTGCTTTCAATAGCAAGTATTTTCACTTCTTTTTCCATTTTAAATACTTATTTTTGTTATGATGACTAATTTCAGCAAAATTATACGTTTTATTTGGAGTTTTATGCTCTATTTTTTTGTTGTAGTCTTCGCATTTGGCATTATTTTATTTTTTATTGTTCAAACCTCTTCTTTTCAAACGTATCTCGGAAGAAAAGCAACAGATTGGTTATCTAAAGAACTAAAAACAGAATTAAAAATTGATCGCATCAGTATTGATTTTTTTAATTCTATTAATTTAAATGGATTATTAATTAAAGATTTAAGAAATGATACCCTTGTTTATTTTAAAGATGTAACATGTATACTAAATGAACTTGATTTAAAGAAAAATAAATTACACATTAAGCAGTTGGAAATAAAAAATGGTAGTGCAAAATCTATAGTTTATAAAAATGATAGCTTAGCTAATTATCAATTTTTAGTTGATTATTTCTCATCACCACCAGATACATCCAAGTCAACTGCTTTTGATTTAGATTATGGCGATATAAAAATCACTAATCTTAATTTAGTATATAAAAATGAGAATGATACTTTAAAAACAAATGGCATAAATTATTCTGATATAAAAGTTGAAAATTTTTCAGGGAAAATCAATCACTTAAAATTTATAGAAGACACGATTTCAGTAAAGTTGTCATCATTTACTTTTAAAGAAAAATGTGGATTAACAGTAAATAATTTAAATGTTAATGCTAAAATTTCACCAGTTGGAATTATTTTGGATTCTTTATTAATTGCTACAACTAATTCAAAAATAGCAGGTAATTATAAAATGATTACTAAAAATTGGAATGATTATTCTGATTTTATTAATAAAGTAAAACTAGAAGTTGAATTAAAAGACAGTACATCAATAAGTGCAACAGATATTGGTTATTTTACAGATTATTTATACAATAACCCTGATAAAATTTATTTAACAGGTAAAATAAGTGGTAAAATCCCATCTTTATATGGTAAAAACATTTCATTAAAATTTGGTAATAATACCAATTACAAAGGTGAATTTTATTTACAGGATATTGTAGATATTGAAAATACATTTTTTCATTTTAATATTCATGAATTAAGCACAGACGCAATTGATTTAGAAAAAATTCATCTTCCACCGTATGATAATAATTCACGATTAAAATTATCCAATCAGCTTAAAAATTTTGGTAAAATAGCTTACAAAGGACTTTTAATTGGAAGATTAAACGATGTTATTGCTAAAGGAAAATTGAATACAGGAATTGGAACTGTAGAAACCGATGCCACAATTAAAAATTTAATTGAAACTAATAATTTACCTTTTTACGAGGGAAAATTAAAAACCGAAAACTTTAATTTAGGATTATTACTTGGTAATAAAGATGTAGGTATTGTATCCATGGATGTTAATATTGAAGGGAAAGGTTTTGAGTTAGACAAACTAGAAGCAAAAATGGAAGGAAATGTGCAACAGCTTTTTTATAATAATTATAACTATAACAATATTAAATTAACCGGAAATTTTAGTAATAAAAAATTTAATGGAAAGTTAGATTGTAAAGATGAAAATGCAGATTTTGATTTTTATGGAAGTGTTAATTTGATTACTAAAATTCCTGAACTTGACTTTATATCAACAATTAATAAATTAAATTTAACTAAGCTTCATTTTTTGTCAAGTGATTCTTCATCTGATTTTTCATCGCAATTGGTTATATCTCTTAAAGGCGATGATTTAGATCATTTAAGTGGAAGAATAAATTTTGATAACTCCATTTTAAATTATAAATCATCAACTTTTAAAGTAAGCGTATTTGATTTAAATTTAAATCAAACTGATGAAAATAAATTCATCAAATTGAGTTCTAGTGTTGCTGATATAAACATGAATGGTTTTTTTAAACTCAGTAATTTAGCAAATGCATTCCGTCAGGTATTTGCCGAACATTATCCTACTTATATTCAAATTGATAAAACAACTAAAAAATACTATGATCAGTTTGACTTTAATGTTAAAGTAAAAAAACTAGGGTTAATAAATGGATTATTTTTTCCTGACCTTTCTATTTCTCCAAAAACTAAAATTTCAGGAAGTTTTGATGCTTCTAAAAACTACATACAATTAAATTCTGCTTCTGATTTAATTACTTATGCTAATACTAAAATAAAAGATTTTACTTTAGACATAAAAACTACAAAACTGAATGGTTTAGATGTTCTTGTTACATCAGATAGAATAAATTTAACAGATAGTTTATCGTTACAGAATTTTTTGTTTAAAGCCAGTTCTCTCGACACAAAATCTAATTTTGGCATTAATTGGGATAATCAGCAATTAAAAAATAATTATTCAGGAACTGTGGATGGATTGATCGATTTTACTAAAACAGGTTTGGAACTAAAATTTGATAAGATCCAACTTACAGTTGCCGATTCAAATTGGCAAATGAATAAAACAGCACTTATAGTTGCAGATACCAGTGGCAATATAGAAATAGATTCGCTTAAGCTAGTCAATGTCAACCAAAGCATTACTTTATTTGGAAAAGTGGCTAAACAATTGAATAACAAATTATACCTTAATTTAAATCGTTTTAAACTAAGGCAATTAAATCCATTTTTAATATCAAGCGGAACTAGTTTAAATGGTTTTGTTTCTGGCAACTTTAGTATTTCTGATGTTTATTCAAAAATTTTATTTGCAGCTGCATTAGATTTTGAAAAATTAGAAGTTAATAATAAACCAATCGGAAGTGGTGAAGTAAACTGTGTTTATGACATAAGTAAAGAAGCTATTTCACTGTTGGGGAGTTTTAAAAAACAATATGCAGCAGGAACAATTATAGACCCAAATTTCAAAAATTTATTTTTTAAAGGTGATTACTACCCAACAAAAAAAGAAAACAATATTGATTTGGAAGTTGAAATAAAATCTATTGATATTGCTATTGTTCAACCCTATGTAAAAGATATTTTAACCTTCGGAAAAGGATATGTTTCGGGTAAAACAAACATCACGGGAAAAATTGATAAACCTATTATCAATGGCAATTTATCTCTTGAGTCGGTACGAAATTTAAAAATAGATTTTCTAAATACTTATTATACTGCAAGTGGAAATATTTTAATTGAACCCGATAGAATTGCTTTTGAAGGAATTTCATTATTTGATAATAATGGAAAAATGGCAACCGTTTGGGGAAATATTTTCCATGATAACTTTAGTAATTTAAAATTAGATTTTGACATTACTGCTAATAAATTTATGGTATTAAATACTAATCAAATTGTAAATCCTGATTATTATGGTAAAGCATTTGTAACTGGTAATGTTGGTATTTGGAGCCAAAATGACGATATTAATATTGATGTAAATGTAAAAACTGAAAAAGGTACAATTTTTAACATCCCACTTGCCGGAACAGAAGAAGTTGGTGAAAATGAATTTATCACTTTCATAAAAAAAGATACTAGTAAATCGAAACAGGAAGATAAAAATGACTTGTCAAATTTGAATATGATATTTAATCTGGAGGCAACTCGAGATGCAGATATACAATTGATATTTGATGAAAAAGCAGGTGATGTAATTAAAGCAAATGGAAACGGTAATATTAAAATGGAAATAAATACTAATGGAAATTTTGAGATGTTTGGCACATATGCTATTAATGATGGGAATTACTTATTTACACTTGAAAATTTTATAAATAAAAAATTTGATATCGAATCAGGTAGTACAATTAAATGGACAGGAAACCCATACAATGCTGAAATAAATATAACTGCAAATTACAGACAAAGAGCTTCATTAAATCCTTTTTTTCCAAATATATCATCAACATCTTCAACTAGTAGTAATGGAGATAATAACAATACAAAATCATCAGGTACAAATGATGATATAAATAAACGTTATCCGGTTGAGTGTAAGTTATACATGAAGGATAAATTATTAACTCCTGAAATAACATTTGGAATAAATCTACCAACTGTAAATGAAGAAAAAAGACAACAGGTTATGGGCTATATTAATAATGAGCAGGAATTAAATCGCCAGGTATTTTCTTTATTACTATTAAAAAGCTTTGTAACTCCATTAGCCCTAAATACTCAATCAGGTGTAAATGCAGGAAACGCTGTAGGTGCAAATGCTACAGAAATGTTGTCTAATCAATTAAGCAACTGGCTATCTCAGTTATCATCTAATATTGATGTTGGTGTTAATTATACTCCTGGTAGTTCTTTAAGTAATGAAGAATTAGATTTGGCACTTTCTACTCAATTGTTTAATGATAAGCTAAGTATTGACGGAAATGTTGGACTTAATAACAATACGCAAACTAAAACTAGTAACGTAATTGGTGATGTTAATATTGATTACAAATTAAATGACGAAGGAAAAGTAAGGGTTAAAGCTTTTAACCGATCAAATGATACTTATCAAACTACAACTGCCGGTGGGCAGTGTACCCAGGGATGGGTAGTTGTTTTTGTTG
>CAZTCG010000103.1:0-6617 GCA_964612005.1 uncultured Flavobacteriaceae bacterium
CTTTTTTCGAATAGTATAATATCACAAACATCATTTGCCAGTCAAATTCCAAAATCAGAAAAATACGATCCAAAAAAAGTGGTGGATGATGTTTATGGAATTCGATTATATGATAAACTTATAGCAGTTTTTGAAAATGATACAGTAAGAAAGAATAAAAAAGGATACAAAGAAGAAGGCGAAATTGAGGACTATTATATTGATGATAAACCAATCCATAAAGGATTGTATGTTGAAGGAAAATTAAGGGCATTTAAAAATTTTTATCCTAATTCAAATGTTGAAAGATCATTTAAAATGATTGATTTAAAGAAGAGTGAAATGACAGAGTATTACCCAAATGGTACTGTAAAATCAGAAGTTAAATACTTCGAATCTTATACTATTAAGCAAACCGATTATTTTGAAAACGGAAAAATATCTTATGAAGAAGAAAGCAGTAAAAATGGGGATTACTTAATAAAAAGAAACTCCTACAAAGAAAATGGAAAACCCAGTATTACTTTTGAATTAACAGATAAAAAGAAAAAATTATACCAACATAAAGAATATTACGAAACCGGAAGTGTTAAAGAGGAAGGATCAATGGCTTATTTTTCTGAACTTGGTGATTTTGTGAAAGAAGGCAGCTGGATAAGTTATTCCACTTTAGGTGAAGTTACAAAAAAACAAAATTTTCATGAGGGAAATGTTGTTGAGTAACATTCGTGTTTTTTTAAATTTTAGCTAATCATAAAAAGTTTATTTTTTTTAATGACTAATTATATTGATAATTGCATTCACTTCAATTAGTTCAATCTAACTCATTTGATTAATTCTGTAAAGAACACGGTTTTTGTAACTTTGAAAAGGCTTAGATAAATTTCAACATTTTCACTCTTACCTACTACTCTATCTCCGTGGATATTATAAAAAAAAATCAGATAGTGTTGAATAAAAAAATAGTTTTTATTAGTTTAGGTTTGGCTGTTTTAATAAACACTAGTTTATTTATTTATCAATTTTTAAAACATCAAACTTTTTTAAATAATGGAATAAAAACAGTTCTTTTTGTGAAAAGTATTCCAAATACGAATTTTTTTCAAAATAATAATGCAGACATTTACTATGTAAATCAAAGTGGAACAAAATTTAAAGATTGTATAAAAAACACATGGGCTAATCATAATTATGAATTAGAAAACATAAAAACATTTTTCCCTTTAGATTCAGTTATTTATTTAAAAAATAAACCAAATGAATATCAGTTGGTAAATGAATTTAATACCTATTCAGTTGCTTTTAGTGCAGTAAGTTATTTTTTTGTGGGAAATATTTTTTTTACTGTTTGGATTTATTTAGTCATTTTTAAAATTAAATCCAATTTTCCAGGGATTTTAAAAAAACGATAAAGAAATTAGTACCCAAGTATTTTCAACATATTTTTGTAGCTCTGTTCTTTTGCAAAAAGTTTAGTTGAAATTTCATCCGTATCTTCATCCCTATCAATTAACACATGTTTAGGTGCAGGAATTAAACAATGCTGTGTGCCACCATAACCACTTAATGCCTCTTGGTATGCTCCTGTATGAAAAAAACCAATATATAATGGTTCTTTATCTTTAGGATCAAGTTTTGGTAAAAACACTTGATTTGTATGTGCTTCAGAAGCATAATAATCCATACTATCACAAGTTAAACCACCCAAATTAACAGGTTGGTAAGGTTTATCCCAGTGGTTTATTGCTAATAAAATAAATCGTTGATTTATTCCCCAAGTATCTGGCAATGTAGTTATAAAAGAACTATCAATCATGTACCAATTTTCTCTATCATTTTGCTGTTTACTATCAATTACAGAGTACAATGCTGCTCCGCTTTCGCCAACAGTAAAAGATCCAAACTCTGTAAAAATATTGGGCTCGGTGATATCTCGTTCTTCACAAAAACTTTTGATTTGTTCAACAATTTCTTCAATTATGTATTCGTAATCGTATTCAAAATGTAAGGAAGTGCGAATTGGCATTCCTCCACCAATGTTTAATGAATCAAGCGTTGGACATATCTTTTTAAGCTCATAATAAATATTCATGCATTTGATAAGCTCGTTCCAATAGTAAATAGTATCTTTTATCCCAGTATTAATAAAAAAGTGAAGTAACTTTAATTCAAACTTTGGATTATTTTGAATTTTCTCTTTGTAATATTGAACTATTTCGTTTCCTCTAATACCTAATCTTGAACTATAAAATGCAAAACTTGGTTCTTCTTCCGTTGAAATTCGTATACCTAATTTTGTTGGCTGTTTTACGTTTTTGATGTAATAATCAATTTCATCTTTATGATCTAATACTGGAATTACATTAAATCCATCGTTTATTAATTCGGTAATGTACTGCTTATAAATGTTCTTTTTATAACCATTACAAATTATGTATGTATCTTTTGTTAGTTTCTTTTTTTTGAATTGCTCTTTAATAATTTGAATATCAAAAGCAGAAGAAGTTTCGATATGTACTTCATTATCTAATACTTCATCTATTACAAATGAGAAATGAGATGACTTTGTGCAATAGCAATAATAGTACTTAGATTTATAATCTACCTTAGCCATTGCTACATTAAAAATACGTTTTGCCTTTTGTATTTGCGAACTAATTTTGGGTAAATACGATATTTTAGTTGGAGTTTTATATTGTTTAATAACATCCATTAGTCTTATTCCATTGAAATACAATTCATTATCCTTAACCTCAAAAGGCTCTTGCGGAAAATTAAAAGTTTGTTCAATTAAATTTTGATAGGAATTTTCTTTAATCATAAACAATGTAAGTTAGTTACTTTGGCAATTTTTATCAAAAGTAAGTAATTTAAATTAAGAATAAAGTTAAATTAAGATTAAACTTTTTGATTAATAGTGATGTTTAAAAATAGAATTATTTCTTATCTAATTCTTCAAATGCGCTATTATTACTTAAGAATTCTGGGACAAGAGATTTCATATAGGTAACAATTTTGGAATTATTTTGAGTTCTAAAAAGTTGAACTAATTGAGTAATTTTTTCATCAACATCATTAAAATTGTACTCTTTCACTTTTCCAATCAAAATTTGAGGGTGTTGAGTAGGAAGTGTATTTTCTGCATCTGCAAGTAATTCTTCGTATAATTTTTCACCTGGCCTCAATCCGGTATAAACAATTTTGATGTCTTTATCTTCTTGAAAACCTGATAATTTTATCATTTTTCGTGCTAAATCAACAATTTTAACTGACTTACCCATATCAAACACGTATATTTCTCCACCTCTTCCCATACTTCCTGCTTCTAAAACTAACTGACATGCTTCCGGAATAGTCATAAAAAAACGCGTAATTTCAGGGTGAGTAATTGTAATAGGTCCACCATTTTCAATCTGTTTTTTAAAACGAGGAATAACAGAACCATTTGATCCTAAAACATTTCCAAATCGGGTAGTTATAAATTTTGTAGCAACAGTTTTACCAAGTGATTGAACATACATTTCGGCAATACGTTTAGAAGCTCCCATTACATTTGTTGGATTTACCGCTTTGTCAGTTGATACTAAAACAAATTTTTCAATTTGATATGTTACCGATAAATCAGCCAAATTTTTTGTGCCAAAAACATTGGTTAATACTGATTCTGATGGATTATTTTCCATCATGGGAACATGCTTATAAGCTGCAGCATGAAAAACAATTTCTGGTTTAAAGCTTTTAAATACATTATCTAAACGTTCCTTATTTCTAATATCAGCAATTACCGTTTCGTAATTTTTAGATTTAAATTTATCTGATAATTCTAAATCTAATTCATGTAAGGGACTTTCTGCCTGATCTAATAAAAATAAACGCTGTGGTAAAAAGGGTAAAATTTGTCGAGCTAATTCACTTCCTATAGAACCGGCTGCACCTGTTATTAAAATTCGCTTATTGTGGAGTTGATTTTTAATTAAATCAACATCCAATTTAATTGGATCTCTTTCCAGTAAACTTTCAATATTAACAGATTTAAGCTGGTTAAAACTTAATTCTCCATTTATCCATTTTGATACGGGAGGAACTGTTAATACTTTAATATTTAAATTGATACATCTTTCAATGATTTCATTTTTACGAGACGGAGAAATGTTTAAAATACTAATAATCAATGACTCAACTTCATTTTCTTTAATTAAAACTTCAAGTTTATCCGGCGTATAAATAAAACTTCCCTCCAAACTTCTACCTTTCTTTTTGCTATCATCATCAATAAAGCCAACAACTTTATATTTAATTGCTGCGTCTCTGTCTAAAATTCGTTTTGTAATTAAACCCGATTCACCAGCACCATAAATTAATATGGTTGATTTTTGTTTTTCTGGATTTCTACTTTCAAAATAAATGGCTTTAACAGCTAATCGTGAACAAATCATGATAAACATGGTTACCAAAGCATCAATGATAATTACCGAAAGTGGAATGTAAAATAAACCTACAGTAAGTCGCGTAATAATATCAAAAATAACAAGTAGGCAACTTCCAATTATAATAACAAATAAAATGCGCATGGCATCTTTTGATCCGGTATATCTTACTACTCCTTTGTAAGTTTTTGAAATAAAAAAAGTAACAAAGCGAATAAGAAGTGTAACACCATATGCAACAGGTAATGTTTTTAAATCAGCCTCAGGAATATGAGCAAAATTAAATCTTAAGAAAAAGGCAAGCGTTAGTGAAAATGCAGCTATTAAAATATCAATTATTAGTATGGACCAACGAGGAATGTTGTTTTTCCAGAAGAAAATTAAAATACGATACATAACAGCATAAAGATAGTATGAATTTTAGAAATCCAAACCATCTTGATTACCGCCGCCACTTCCCATATTCATTCCTTTTCTTTTCTTAAATATTGAAGAATCCATTTTACCAAACATAAACATAACGGTAAATTTAAAAAATCTAGATTCTCTTCTGCGCATTAAACTTTGATCGTAAAAATCTGTATTGTAAATAGTTCCCATTCTTTTAGTATTAAACACATCGCTAACACTAGCAGTTAGAATTACTTTACGTTTAATCATTTTATTTGCAGAAATATCCACAAAATACATTGGTTTAGTATTTCCATTAATAACAACACGAGGTGCCTCATAATTTCCGTTTAATTGTAGTGTTATATCTTTTGGAAATTTATAGGAAAATGTTCCTTTTGTATTCCAAGTTAAACCTTCGGTAACAGTATTTCCAAACTGATTGGTACTTTTTAAAGAGATGTAAAGCACATTTACATTCATGGTAACATCCAGATTTTTAAATAAAGTTAATCGAACATTATTTTCCCAACCGTAGTTGAAACTGCTAGCTCCATTAACAAAAGTGTTGATTAAAACCGTTGAATCATTTTCTTTAGGATAAGCCACATTAGTAATTGGAGTTTCGATGTATTTGAAATAGATAGAACTTAGGAAATTTCCTTTGTCAAAAATTCTATTGTAATTTGTTTCAGCAACGTTTCTGAACTCAGGAGTTAACTGAGGATTTCCAATTCGGTAATTTTGTTTGTCGGCAAACATAACAAATGGCATTAACTGGAAAAAGTTTGGTCGTTCAATTTTTCGTGAGAAATTAATTTGCCATTCGTTGTTTCCATTAAATTTCCTTGAAATGTAAATTCCCGGAAAAATTGATTTTAATATGTTATCTGGTTTAGATGGATAGTTGTAGGAGAAGGTTTGATTTTTATCTAAAATTTCTCCGGCATAATATGATTGCTCAAAACGCAAGCCTGCTTGATAAGAAAACTTTTTAAAACGATTATTGTAATTGATGTAGGCTCCATTTACCATGTCATCTATATGATAATTATTTGATAAAAAAGTATCTTTAACAGCAATACCTGAAATTGTATTTAATGTGGTATTTTTCGAGTCGGATTGTTTTAAATTACTTCTAATCCCCCACTCTATTTTAACTGAATCATTAATTGGATTCACGTAATCCATTTGAAAAGTGTACATGTTGGCAGCGCTATTACCATCATTTGTTTGGTTCCAAGGATTTTCGGGTTGAAATTGTGAGTTACTTAAATAATCATAATAATCGTATCTGTATTCATTTTTACTTTGAGTAAAATTGCCTGATAAATCCATGGTGAATTCTTTACCAGGTTTAGCAAATGTTTTTTTATAGATAATTTGTGAGTTTAAATTATAAAAACCGGCATCAGAAAAATTATTTTGATTACCGAACATAAATTGTTGTTGATTTGATGTAAGCATTTCATAACGTTGTTCATCAAATGTTCTGTAACCACCCGTCATTGCCATTTGAGCAAACGAAATACTATTTCTGTTATTAATATTGTAATCTATTCCCAAGCGAGCCATTTGGTGAGTCATCTTACTTCTTGAAACATTATTTTGATTGTAATAATTAATTACACTATGATTGTCGTTAAAGTTTGCTCTGTTTGTATAACCTTGTGTTAGGTTAGTCATCGTCATGTAATTATACATTAATGAAAAGTTCCAAGGATTTTCCTTGATGTTGATATTTGCCATACCATTGTATCTGTCTACATTTCCTAAGCCGCCCATTAAAACACCATTGTATCCTGGCATAGAATTCTTTTT
>CAZTCG010000104.1:0-2161 GCA_964612005.1 uncultured Flavobacteriaceae bacterium
GTATTTCACTGATGATCTTAATGAAGGTAAAGGAGATATTTATGTGAGTCACTTGCAAGTGGATGAAAAGAAAAGCAAATCACGTTTATCTAAAAAATTAGATAAGCTAATTAGTTCGTTTATATCACAAGGCAAATGGACAATGCCCGAAAAAATCGGAAACTTGAATACCATTAAAAATGATGAGATTGCCCCATTTATGGCGGCTGACGGCGTAACACTTTATTTCAGCAGCGATAGAAAAGGTGGCTACGGAAGCAATGATATTTGGATGAGTAAACGACTGGATAGCACCTGGAAAAAATGGTCGGAGCCGGTAAACTTAGGCCCTGAAATAAACTCCGAAGAGTGGGATTGTTATTACACCATGGATGCAAAAGGAGAAATGGCTTACCTCGTTTCGTTCAATAATTCATTAGGCGCTTCTGATATTGTAAAAGTTCAATTGGCAGAACCCAAACGCCCTGATCCCGTTGTATTGATTTACGGAAAAGTTTTTGATGCTGAAACAGGAGAAGTAATTGGTTGCAGTATACAATATGAAGATTTGGCAAAAGGAAAAAATGTTGGTTTTGCGCAATCCGATCCTTCAAGCGGGGAATACAAAATCATTTTACCTTATGGTAAAAATTATGGTTTTATGGGAAGTGCTGCAAATTATTTATCTGTAGCTGACAATATTGATTTAATAAAGGTTTCGAGCTATCAGGAAATAAACAGGGATTTATTTATGGTGCCTGCAAAAATTGGTTCCACCATTCGTTTGAATAATATTTTCTTCGATTTTGCCAAGGCAGAATTAAGGCCGGAATCATTTCCTGAATTAGACAGATTGGTAAACTGTCTAAATGAAAATCCAAAAATGGAAATTGAAATTCGTGGTCATACCGATAATGTAGGAGGCCACGATGCAAATATTAAATTATCAAATGATCGTGCCGCAGCAGTTAAAAATTATCTCATTAATAAAGGTATAAATGAACCCCGTGTTCGTTCAATTGGTTTTGGCGAAACAAAACCTTTAAAAAAGAATGATACTGATAAAAATAGACAGATTAATCGAAGAGTAGAGTTTGTGATTTTAAAAAATTCATAATCATAAAATACTACTGAATTAACATGAAGTACCTTTACTTACAAATAAAAATAAAGAAGAGTTTAACATGAAACTTAAATTAAAATTATCAATATCTACTGCTGAGCTCAATCGCGCTTTATTTAAAGTTCAACACGAACTCTATCAAAATGGTTTATGGAATGAAGGATCTCCATTAACTGATGTTGAAGTTAAATTAGATTCAATGCCAACATTATTTACACAAGGTAATTTTACACATGCCATTAAAAAACACGAGCACTTTATGGGCTATAAAGAAGGAATAATTTACATTACCCAATTTTCCTTAAGTTATCTTGAAAACTCTAAATATTCATCTGTTAGAGATCTTGTAAGGCACGAATACGGGCATGCATTTGCGGAAAAATATGACCGTTTAATAAGAAAAAAGAACTTTGAGAATGTATTTGGTGATAGATATTATGACGCTAAAAAAAATAAAATGCCTGATGAAGCGTATTTTACAGACTACGCTAAAGATAACTCAATGGAGGATTTTGCCGAAACGTTTATGTTGTATTTAAAATGGAAAGGTAAGCTGCCAAAAAAATTTACAAATAATCAATTAATTAAAAAATGGAATTACGTAGAAAACGTTATAAAAATAGCAAGTCAATCCTGATTTTTTTATTACTGATTTTATTTGGGTGCAATGAAGATGTTAAGATTAATAAACCAATAAAAATTGAAAAGAAACAGGTAACTAAAAGTAAAATCATTGAAAAGCAAAAATCGCCCGAATTATTTATTGATATACAACCTTACAAAGGACTTGACAAAGAATTATATACATACGTTGTAAACGAATTACGTAAAGTTTATCCTCAAGTAAACTTGTTAACGTCAATTGAACTACCAAAAAGCGCCTATTACAAATCAAGAAACCGTTTTAGTGCAGATACTGTTGTTAAACTTCAAAATAAATTAGCAAAACCTAAGCATGTAATTTTAGGATTAACACAAGAAGATATATGCGCCAAAAATAATGGAGTTAAAGATTATGGTATATTGGGTTATGCTTTTCAGCCAAGCAACTCCTGTGTG
>CAZTCG010000104.1:2171-6609 GCA_964612005.1 uncultured Flavobacteriaceae bacterium
TGTCTAAAGCTTGGGAGCTGCTGAACAACCACACGCTGCCATCTTAGGCGGCCTGTGTGGCTTCTTGCAAACGATTAAAAAACCCTAACCTGAAAGATCAATTTTATAAAGTTGCCATACACGAACTTGGTCACACCCAAGGTTTGGATCATTGTCCGGATAATACGTGTATTATGACAGATGCTAAAGGAAAAAACAATACCAATAATGAAAAAGGATTCTGCAAAAAATGTAAATCATTTTTGATTAAAAAAGGGTTCAGATTATAAGTTTAAATTAGTTAGTTGACAGGTTAATTTTAATTTCTAATTGATTATTTTTGTTTACCTATTTGCTTGTTTTAGTAATGAAAAAACTAAATAACCTAAACTACTTTTTTAAAAAAGTTTATCGCGTAATAATAAGTTCTGAGAAACAACAGGAAATTGTATGGAAAGACTTAATTAATCTTCACAAACATTATAAATGGAAATCAGGAGTTTTTGAAAATGATAAATATATCGAGACAACTTTTAATTTATCAAGCGATACATACGCTAACTTTTATTATATGATTTATGATGGACATTACCATTGTAAAGTAAATATACTTCAGTCATATCCGCCAGAATTAACGAGTGATATATTTGTGCTTGCTGCTCATTTTAATAATATTTTAAATAGAGGTAAGGTAACTGTAAACGTAAAAGAAAGTGCAGTGAGATTTGTTATAAATACGGATATTCTTGTTCCGCTATTATATTCAGGCTTGTTGTATAGCCAACTAATAAAACATTATAAAATTTCAAAAGATATATATGCTGCTTATCAACGGCTAATAGTTGAGGGGGAGTCTCCTGCTATTATTATAGCAGATTTACTAAGGGAAAAAGATGAAGAAAAAGATAAAGAATGAGGATAGAGATTTTTCGTTTTTATTTATGCTATAAAATTCAAAACGTCAATTTTAAAATCTCGTATTAGAATTTTTAAACTTTTACCTTTTTACCATACAACAACTCACGTTGCTTCTTAACATCTGCATTTTCCAAATACTCGTCGTAGGTACATGATTTATCAATGATTCCGTTCGGGGTTAGCTCAATAATTCTGTTAGCAATAGTTTGTGTTAACTCATGATCATGAGAAGTAAATAAAATGGTTCCTTTAAACTCTTTCATGCCTTCATTCAATGAAATGATTGCTTCCAAATCCAAGTGATTGGTTGGGTCATCCATGGTTAAAAAGTTTGCATTCATTTGCATCATTCTCGAAAGCATGCACCTCACCTTTTCACCCCCTGAAAGTACGTTGCATTTTTTTAATACTTCCTCGCCGCTAAATAGCATTTTACCTAAAAAGCCACGTATGTAGGTTTCATCTTTATCGGTAGAGTATTGCCTTAACCAATCAATTAAATTATAATCGCTTTGAAAATAACTTGCATTCTCATTTGGTAAATACGATTTGTTAATTGTTGTTCCAAAATTAAAGGTTCCACTGTCGGCTTCCAATTCATCATTTATAATCTGGAAGAGTGTAGTAATGGCCAAATGATTTTTAGAAAGAAACGCAATCTTATCACCTTTTCTTACATTGATATTTACTTTATTAAATAATATACCGTCGGCATTTGACTTGCTTAAATTTTCAATGTGAAGAATTTGATCGCCTGCCTCGCGAAGTTGATTGAATATGATGGCAGGATACCTTCTGTTACTGGCAGGGATTTCATCAACAACCAATTTGTCTAATAATTTTTTTCGACTGGTTGCCTGGCGTGATTTACTTGCGTTGGCACTGAAACGGGCAACGAATTCTTGTAATTCTTTACGTTTATCTTCTACTTTTTTATTTTGATCGCTTCGTTGTTTAAGTGCCAATTGACTCATCTGATACCAGAAACTATAGTTGCCGGTATAGCTTTGCAATTTACCAAAATCAATGTCACAAATGTGTGTGCATACGGCATCTAAAAAGTGACGATCGTGGGAAATCACAATTACTGTATTTTCAAAATCAGCCAAAAAGTTTTCTAACCAGCCAATGGTTTCCACATCCAAATCGTTGGTGGGCTCATCAAGTAAAAGAATATCAGGATTACCGAATAATGCTTGAGCAAGCAAAACTTTTACTTTTTCTTTTCCGGTTAAATCCTTAACATATTTATAATGGTATTCTTCTTCGATGCCCATATTGGCGAGTAGGGTAGCGGCATCGCTTTCTGCATTCCAGCCATTCATTTCTCCAAATTCAGCCTCCAGTTCAGACGCTTTAATTCCGTCTGCTTCGGTAAAATCTGTTTTGGCATAAATGGCATCTTTTTCCTTTATGATTTGGTAAAGCTTTTTATTGCCCATGATAACTGTTTCCAAAACCTGAAATTCATCAAACTCAAAGTGATTTTGTTTTAACACGCTCATGCGCATTCCGGGTAAAATGCTCACATCACCTTTATTTGCTTCAATTTCACCTGAAAGAATTTTCATGAAGGTGGATTTACCGGCGCCATTTGCACCTATAATTCCATAACAATTTCCGGGAAGAAATTTTGTATTTACTTCATCAAATAAAACACGCTTTCCATACTGAAGCGTAACGTTAGAAACTGTAATCATGCCTTTAAATTAAGGCTGCAAATTTAGTTTAAAAAATGGATCAACGAATTGAAATGTAGTAAATTATAAGGGTTGAATTTATTTTTTAGCAGAAACTAATTTAATTTCAACTCTTCTGTTTTTTGCATGAACATCATCACCACAATTTCCTGAAGGACAAGCAACCAAAAGCTCGTCTTCTCCTTTTCCAATAGTGCTTGAAATTTTACTGGCACTTATTTTATTTGAAATAATAAAGTTTCTGGCAGCATTTGCTCTTCTTTCAGATAATTTTTGATTGTATTCACTAGAACCTCTTTCATCGGTATGACCAGTTATAATTATTTTGTAATCCTTATTTTTATTGAGGAATTCTAAAAGATTTTTTAATTCGGGTTCTTCCTTATTTACTAAAGCTTTATTAAAATCAAAGTGTAAAATAAACGCTACATCTGAAGGCGTACTTTCTGTGTTTTTTTCAATCGATTGTTTTTTATTTTCTTTTGACTCAGATTTTGCAATATCAGCTGATGTTTCTTTTTTTAAGGATTCGTTTATCTCTTTTACCTGAAACACAGAGTCTGTTTTTGATGCTAAAGCATTTTTTGATTTCACCTCATCTATCTTTTCAGTGATTAATTTTGTAAGAGAGTCTTCCTTTTTAACTTTAGTTGAAACAAAGTCATTTTTATATAAATGAAAATCTTTTTTTACATCCGTAAAAAAGGTTAAATGTGGAACTATAAAATCTTCTTTATAATCTGCATATCCTTCTGCTTTAATTATAAAAGAATATGTTTCATCGTGACTTAAAGTAACTAAATAATTACCTGTTTTAGCATTAGAGTGAAAAGGACCAATAGTGCTTTTTGTTTTTTTACGGATTATTTCTATTGTTGATTCAATAGGTAAGTCATTTCCAAAAACGGTACCTTTTATTAAGGCTAAAATTGGTTTTTCGGTTTCAAAGTTTGTGGAGTATGAAAATATATCTTGATTTAATTTTTCTTTACTATCTCGGTTAGATGAAAAGTATCCCATATCGCCTTTAGCGTTTAGCACGAAGTACCTGTCGTCATCAGTAGTATTAAGAGGGAATCCCATATTTTGGGCATCTTGCCATTTCGCATCTTTATATAAAGAAAACATAACATCAAAACCACCAATGCTTTTGTGTCCATTTGAACTAAAGAATAACATGGTGCCATCTGTACTTATGTAAGGATCATCTTCATCATCTTCAGAATTTATAAATGCACCTAAATTTTTAGCCGGACCCCAATCGCCATTTGGTTGTTTTGTTGAAACATAAATATCTTTTTTTCCATAACCATCAGCTCTTTCGCTGGAGAAAAAAAGCAATCTTCCATCAGCTGAAATTGAGCAACTTCCTTCCCATGCTTCTGTATTGATATTTTTATTTAAGGGTTGAGGCTCGCTCCAAATTTCACCTTTTAAAATGCATTTATGAATATCGCCTTCATTATTTTCGTCACTGTGAAAGGTATATAATTCTTGCCCATCTGGAGATAATGCAATACATGCGTCATTATATTTTGTGTTAATGTCTTTTTCAATACTTAGTGGCTTACTCCAAGTATTATCATTTTGTTTTTTCGAGTAGAAAATATCTTCATAATAACTGCCTTTTTTCTCATCTCGATTAAATTTTTCATTTTGTTTACCGCCAACACTTCTAACACCTTTATAGGTGTAGAATAATTCCGATTCATCAGCAGTTAAAATAGGTGCGTATTCATCATCTTGTGTATTGATAGGGGTTCCAATATTTGTAATTTCAGCTTTATTTTTTTTCTTTAAAAGTTTAGTTCCATTAACAGAGTATCTTCTGTAGTGTTCCG
>CAZTCG010000105.1:0-4497 GCA_964612005.1 uncultured Flavobacteriaceae bacterium
TTTACACGTATAAAGGTGGAATTAAAACTTTAGTTTGGACAGACACCTTTCAATCTTTATTTTTAGTGTTAGGTGTTATTTTATCTATTGTTGCCATTATACAACATACCGGTTGGAGTTTTTCGGACACTGTTGGAAAAGTTATACACTCGGACTATTCAACAACCTTCTTCTTCGATTGGAAACTTGCCAGTTTTTTTCCTAAACAATTTTTAGGAGGAATTTTTATTGCGGTAGCAATGACCGGCCTCGACCAAAACATGATGCAAAAAAACCTGAGTTGCAAGTCGCTGGAAGAAGCGCAAAAAAATATTTTCTGGTTTAGTATTGTAATGGTAATTGTAAATATTTTCTTTTTATCGCTAGGCGCTTTACTTTACCATTATTATCAAAGTTCAGATATTGCACTGCCAATAAATTCAGAAACAGGAAAAATCATAAGCGATAAAGTTTTTCCAAATCTTGCCTTAAACCATTTGGGTTGGTTTGCAGGATTGGTTTTCATCATTGGTTTAACCGCTGCAACATTTAGCAGCGCTGATTCTGTACTTACAACGTTAACTACTTCTGCTTATGTTGATATGCTGGAATTAGATAAAAACGATAAATTAAATGAAGCGCAAAAAAGTAAGTACAGAACCATCATACACATTTCCTTTGCAGTAATACTATGGTTGGTGATTTTATTGTTTGATGCATTAAATAACAGTGCAATAATTGATACTATTTTAAAATTAGCAGGATATACTTATGGTCCGTTATTGGGATTATTTGTTTTTGGTTTATTTACAAAGTATTCCATTAAAGATGTTCTTGTTCCAATTGTTTGTTTTATTGCACCGGGTATAGCGTATATATTAAGTACTTATTCTAAACAATGGTTTAATGGTTACGAGATAGGTAACGAATTAATTATTATAAATGGCTTACTAACTTTTATTGGATTACTAGTAATAAAAAGCAAAGTAAAAAATACCGCAAATGAAATTTAAAAACTTACTTATTATATTTTCTTTTTTTATTTGCGTTCATTTTTTTTCAATTCAAGTTTATGCCCAGCAAATTTCAAACACGTTAAATCAAAATATAATTTCTGTTGCATTTGATAAAAATAAAGGTGAAGTAACTTTAAGTAAAAGAAAATATTTATCGCTTAAAAATAAGTCAATTGCCCAGAAATTAAATCCAATGTTATATTTAGGCGCATCGCTTTTGTATTTTTATCAAAACGTGATTTCAGAGCAAATACAAGCTAATTGTGTTTACGAAATAAGTTGTTCAGAATACACCAAAAAATCAATTGAAAAAAACGGATTTATAAAGGGAACTTTAAGTGGATTTCATCAATTATCAAATTGTTTTCAGGGAGCAATTTATGAGCATCCTGTTTATATGATTAATGAAAATGGTAAAATAAATAATTCAATAAATGGGCTTAATCAAAAATAGTTTATTGCTCCTTTATTTTTGTACCGTTAATTTATTTGCTCAGGTAGATTATTCATTTTTAAAGCATCTCAGTAATTCCAATCTTAAAACAGAGCATTATCATTATCTTTTAAATGAATGTAAAAACGAGGACACATTAAATTATTTGTTGGCTAAGTATTATTTACAACATAAAAATGATAGTTTGTTTTTTAGTTATTATTCAAAGGCAAAAAGTATTTCAGCAACTGATTCGAATTTGATTAACTGTGCGAGTATTTATTTTTTTAAGCAAAATAATTCCTCTTGCTTTCAGTGGAAGGAAAAATTAGATGATAAGTATTTAATCAACTCATCGCAAAAACAATTTTTAAATGCAGTAAATGATGAGCAAATTATCCATCTTAATTATGGAAACAAATTACTGCAAACTCATTTCTATGAATATAAAAAGTCATTAACGAAAAAACCTTGGGTTGCGGCATCTCTTTCTGCATTAATTCCCGGTTTAGGCAAGGCGTATATTAATTCTTATCGTTCATTTGCCATAACTTTATTTACACATGTTATGTATGGACTTCAACTAAACGAAAGTGTTAAGAAGTTTGGATTTCAACATCCTTTAACAATAGCCAATATAGCTTTGTTTGGGGTTTTTTATTCGGCAAATATTTATGGTTCTTATACCGAAACCAAAAAAAGAAAAACAGAAAAGCTACATCAATTATTACATGATGCATCGGATCATTTTTACATTAATTACGGTAATATTCTTTATCCTTAGTGTAAAAGCAGAGGATAGTTTATTTTTCAAACTTATTGGTTTGGAAAAAAATTATTTTACATCTACCAGTAATCAAGAAAAAACATTAATCGCGTTCCAAAAATTGAATCTATTATTATTAAATAAAATTCAAGATGAACAAAGCATTTTAGAAATAGATCGCATAGAATCCGAATACCTTTCAAGTTCAGATCAACTCAATTTTTTCTGGAATGCCTCGCTAATTAATTACATAAATAAAAATAAATGTAAAACTGTTTATTGGTTTGAACGTTATCAGGAGAGTTCAATGGATTCAAGCAACGAAGCGTTTTTACTTTCAGCGTTAATTTATTCAGATTATAATTCTGATAAATTTAATTTCTCAATAGTTGAGTTAGCTAAAAGGGATTCTATTTTTAATTGTTTATCCTGTTTGAAAAAAGAAAAGAAATCAAATGAAAAAAATAAAAAAATAAAAATTATATCCTCATCCATTTTTCCAGGATTGGGAATGATGCTAAATGGAGATGTAATCAAGGGAATAACTTCAGCATTATTAAATGCATCATCAGTAGTTTTAATAAATTATTTAATACTAAATCAAAGCTATTTTAATGCATTAGGTTGGGGCTTTTCGTTGTGGCTAAAATTTTATACAGGTAATTTAAAACTCACAGAGAAATTAATTGATAAAAAGCAAAACAATAAATTAAATGAAGAGTTAAATCATTGCAAAATTAACTGGATGAAACTGCTTGATAATTATCCTATAAAAATTAAACAATAAATCGCCTGCCAACTGATTTGATAATTTAGAGCAATTTTAAACTTATAATTATGTTTAAATTATTTACCAAAAAATACCTTGATGTTTTTCTAATCAAAGATTTCAGAAACTTTATTCTTGGTCGTTTTTTTCTTACGCTTGCAATTCAAATGCAGATGACTACTATTGGTCTTCAAGCTTATTATGAGTTTAACAAGGAAATTATGGTGTTGGGATATATCAGTTTGTCAGAAGTAATCCCATTTGTAATCACCAGTTTTTTTTCGGGCCATATTGCAGATGTTTATGATAGAAGAAAAATTATTTTACTATCAACTTTTTTGTTGTTATTAGGATCTGTTTTGCTTTATGTTTTCTGTATTCCTTCACTTCAACTACTCTCCAGCTATCTTCCACTTTTATTAATTGTTGTACTTTTTGGAATAATACGTTCATTTTTGGCGGCAGCCATGTCTCCTTTTATGTCGCAACTAGTTGACAGAAGTTTTTATACAAAAGCAGCTACATGGAATAGTACTTTTTGGCATATTGGAGCAATTGCTGGTCCGGTTGTGGCAAGTTGGTTATATACTTATAATGGAACATTTAATGCACAAACAACTTATTTAGTTAATTGTATATTGTTTGTAGTTGGGTTAGTTGCCTACGCAAGAATTGATAAAAAACCTCAGGAGAAAAACACCGAGGAAAGTATTGTAGAGAGTTTAAAGGCAGGATTAAAATTTGTATTTAAAACCAAATTATTGCTTTCCGCCCTTTCGCTTGATTTATTTGCTGTATTGTTTGGTGGTGCTGTTGCTATTTTGCAAGTGTTTAATGATCAGGTTTTACATGCTAACCCTAGTGATTTTGGTTTATTGAGAACAGCACCTGCAATTGGAGCCGTAGTTTCTGCATTTATCATGGCATTTTATCCACCAGAAAAAAAAGCAGGTAAATGGTTATTGTTCGGTGTTTTTGCCTTTGGTTTGTTTACCATTTTATTTGCTTTTTGCACCAATTATTGGTTAGCATTTGTAATGTTATTCCTTACAGGTGCATTTGACAACATAAGCGTTGTTGTAAGGCATAGCATATTACAATTAATGACTCCGGAAAATATGCGAGGAAGAGTTTCGGCAGTAAATAGCATTTTTATAGGTTCATCTAACGAATTAGGTGGATTTGAGTCGGCATTGGCTGGAAAATTAATGGGACTTGTTCCTTCAATTATTTTTGGAGGAAGTATGACCATTCTGGTAGTAACAATTATTAATAAAGTGAACCCAAAATTGAAAGATTTAAATATTCAAGAGTTTGTAAAGAAATAAGTTAGCTGTAATAATTAGCATTAAACAAATTTCACTTATCTTATTTAGAATCATTATAAATTAAATTAAAGTTTATTTTTTTTAACGTTTTGGTAATTTTGAATATAATCTTCTATTAAATTTGCCCCCTGTATATTGACTTAAATTGTCATTGAATTGTCATAAATCAAATTGGTTTGATCAAATAAAGAATCTTTATCAAGTTC
>CAZTCG010000105.1:4507-6604 GCA_964612005.1 uncultured Flavobacteriaceae bacterium
AAGCTACAGATAAAGTTGAGCGTGAGCGTGTTGAAAAAATTAATGCTGCTGATGGAAAAGCATTATTCAAACAAAACTGTGCTGTTTGCCACTCTATGTGCGACCAGAAGTTGACTGGTCCTGGTTTAAAAGGAGTTGTAGACAGAGCTCCAAAAGGAGATTGGTTATACAACTGGATTAAAAATAATGAAAAGTTAATCAAATCCGGTGATGCTTATGCGAACAAAATTTATAAAGAAAACGGTAATGCGGCAATGACTGTTTTCGAAGGGACCTTAAGTGATGATGATTTAAAAGCGATTACTGAATATGTTGTTAAAGGAGATTGTAATCCAGCTCCTGCAGGTGGTGCTCAGGTAGCATCTGGTGGTGCAGCAACAGCTTCAACTTCAGAGGCAAAAGGTGGTATTGACCCACTTTACATCATTTTGGCTGTAATCGTAATTTTAGCAATTTTAATTTATGTTCTACGTGGCATCAGAAATTCATTATCGTCCGCTGTTGAAAATACACCTGATGAAGAATTGTCAAAATCATTTTGGCAAGAATCAAAAGATTGGATTTCTGGACACAGAAGATTAGTTGGGGTTTTCTGTATCATCATAGTTTTTATTGGAATGAGAGGTTGTTGGAATAGCTTATGGATGGTTGGTGTTTACTATGATGAAGTAACAGATAAAGGTTACAAACCTGAACAACCGATTAAATTTTCGCACAAATTACATGCAGGAGATAATGCAATTGCTTGTCAGTATTGCCACAATTCAGTTGAAAAGTCTCGTCATGCAGGTTTACCAACAGTAAATGTGTGTATGAATTGCCACAAAGGAATCCAACAAGGTCCTCAGTACGGAGAAAAAGAAATTTCAAAAATTTATGCTGCTGCCGGTTTCGATCCAAAAACTGGTACTTACGATAAATCAAAAGAAAATCCAATTAAATGGATTAAAGTTCACAATCTTCCTGAGCACGTTTATTTCAATCACTCTCAGCACGTAGTTGTTGGAAAACAAGAATGTACTGCTTGTCATGGAAATGTAAAAGAAATGACGGTTGCTGAACAAAAATCTCCTCTAACCATGAAATGGTGTATAGAATGTCACCGTAAAACAGAAGTGGCAATGGAAGGAAATGCATACTATGATAAATTACATGCTTATTTAAAAGATAAATATAAAGGAGAACATTTAAAAACATTCACAGTTGCTCAGATGGGTGGCTTAGAGTGCGCTAGATGTCATTATTAATAATTAGTCCTAAACCTAAACGGAAATAAATATACATGGGTACATCAAAAAAATATTGGAAAGGATTGTCCGAGCTTAATAATAGTCCGGAATTCCAAAAAAACGCCAATAACGAGTTTGCCGAAGAACTTCCATTGGAGGGTTTGATGAATGAAGAAACAGCTTCTTCAAACACATCTCGTCGTGATTTTTTAAAGGTGATGGGTTTTACCACTACTGCTGCAGTGTTGGCATCTTGTGAAACTCCTGTAATTAAATCCATTCCTTACGTAGTAAAACCTGAAGAAATTACTCCGGGTGTTGCTAACTATTATGCTTCAACTTTTTATGATGGGCATGATTATGCATCAGTTTTAGTTAAAACAAGAGAAGGAAGGCCTGTTAAAGTTGATGGAAATGATTCAATTAAGGGCGCAAATACTGGTACAAGTGCTCGTGTTCAAGCTTCTATTTTATCATTATATGATGGAGCTCGTTTAACAGGACCTTTATCAAAAGGTTCACCAATTACTTGGGATGCTGCAGATAAAGCTATCAAACAAAAACTTTCTGAAGTTGCGAAATCGGGTAAAGAGATTGTAATTCTTTCTTCCACAATCATTTCTCCTTCAACAAAAGCTGTAATCGCTGAGTTTACTGCTAAATATCCAACTGCTAAATTAGTTCAATACGATTCAGTTTCCTATTCAGCGTTCAGAAATGCAAATGAAACAGTTTTTAATTTTTTGAATTTTCCAAATCTTCCTGTGTTTTTAACACATTAAGCTGATTCATATTAACGTAATATATTCCATCAATATCTTTGTTTCCTGTTTGAACAAAGAATCTGCATGTAGATGGACTCTCCTTT
>CAZTCG010000106.1:0-3364 GCA_964612005.1 uncultured Flavobacteriaceae bacterium
AAGAACATACAACATTTACACTTACAAAAATCAAACTGATAACTACAAACAAGACAATTATCAATTGCATTTTATTCACGAATTCAATAAAAAATACACACTCAATATTGCAGCACATTATACAAAAGGAAAAGGCTATTACGAAGAATATAAACACAATCAATATTTAAGTGAATATAAAATGGATACTGTTTTTACAGGAAAAGATACGATTACCCAAAGTGATTTAATCAGAAGAAAATGGCTGAATAATGATTTTTATGGGCTTGTTTATTCATTAATCGCTCAACCAACAAATAAACTTCAGGTTATTTTAGGAGGTGGTGCAAATAATTATATTGGTCAGCATTATGGAAATCTAATCTGGTCGCGTTATGCATCAAACACTGAAATAAATCACCGTTATTATAACGATACTGCATTTAAAATCGACATTAATAATTACTTGAAATTAAATTATCAAATCAATAATCGATTCAGTGTTTTTGCTGATATGCAGCATCGTTATGTAAATTATAATTTCGTTGGGATTGATGATAATTTTGCAGATTCCATTCAAACAAAAGCATTTCAATTTTTTAATCCAAAAGCCGGTTTCTCAATTCAGTTAACGGATAACAGTCGTTTTTACGGATCATACAGCAGGGGAAATCGTGAGCCAAGCAGAAGTGATTTTACCGAAAACAAATACAATAATCAACCAAAACATGAAGAGTTGAATGATATAGAATATGGATTTAATCAGCAATTCAGAAATGTAAGTTATGGCATTAACGTTTACCACATGTTGTATAAAAATCAGTTGGTACTTACGGGAGAATTAAATGATGTTGGAAACCCAAGAAGAATCAATGTTGATAAAAGTTCAAGAAACGGCATTGAATTAGATGCGAGTGTTCGATTTAATAGGTATTTCAGTGTTTTCGGGAATGTTACATTAAGTCAGAATAAAATTGAAAACTTTAAAGAAATCGTTGCTAATTATGATACGGCAGATGGAATAGATACCATTTCGCATTCTTCAACTGATATTGCATTTTCACCGGGAACAATTGCTGCTTTAAGTTTAGTTGCTCAGCCTATAAAAAACATGGAAATTACTCTACAAAATAAATATGTTGGAAAACAATATTTAGATAATACAAGCAATGAAAATAAAACATTACCTGCATATTATGTTTCTGATTTACGATTAGCATACTTAGTGAAATTAAAATCTGTGAACGAAATTAGATTTACAGTTTCTATAAATAATATTTTCAATCAATTGTATAGTTCGAATGGTTATACTTATGGTTGGATTTATTTAGGAAGAAATTACACTTACAATCATTTTTATCCGCAAGCAGGAACGAATATTTTTGGGGGAATTAGTTTTAGATTTTAAAGCTAACATTTATTCATGCTTCAATAATTCATTAATAGATAATTTGAGTTATTTTTAGACGATAATTAATTATTGAATAAATGTGTGGCTTTTCAGGATTTGTTCATCATGATTTTAAAGCAGATGTTGATGTTTTAAAAAACATGAATCAATCGTTATACCATCGTGGTCCGGATGGTGGCAATGAAGAATTAATACAACTTGATTATGCACAGATCGGTTTGGCCCATCGTCGCTTATCCATTATTGACTTGAGTAATAATGGTTCGCAGCCAATGTCCTATAAACACCTCAGCATCATTTATAATGGCGAAGTGTATAATTACACTGAAATAAAAAACAACTTAATACAGCTTGGTCATCAGTTTATAAGTAATTCTGATACTGAAGTTTTGTTACGTGCCTTTGATGAATGGGGCATTTCATTCATCGAAAAACTAATTGGCATGTTTGCTTTTGTAATTTTAGATAAAAATAATAACAAGCTCATTGGGGTTAGAGATAGAGCTGGCGTAAAACCTTTTTTTTACTACCAAAAAGAAAATACTTTTTTATTTGCCTCAGAATTAAAAGCATTTCAAAAGCACCCTAACTTTGAAAAGAAAATCAATGCAAGTGCATTAGCATGCTTTATGCAATTTGGAAATGTACCTGCGCCCTATTCTATTTTTGAAAACTGTAATAAACTTCAACCTGCACATTATTTTGAATATGATTTAATAAGCAAATCGATTCAACTTAAAAAGTATTGGGATGTTTACGATTCTTATAATCAACCAAAATCAGCTCTTTCATTTGATGAAGCAAAAAAAGAAACAGAAAAAATTTTAAGTTCAGCTGCAGAATATAGAATGGTAGCAGATGTTCCTGTTGGAGTTTTTTTAAGTGGAGGTTATGACAGTGCTTGCTTAACAGCACTACTTCAAAAAAATAGAACATCAAAACTAAATACTTACACGATTGCTGTCCCAGATATTGGTTTAAATGAAGCACCTTATGCGAAAGATATTGCAAATCATTTAGGAACTAATCATCATGAATTGGAGTGCAATTCAGAAGATGCAATTCAGCTATTTGATAACATTCCATATTATTACGACGAACCATTTGGAGATAGTAGTGCATTACCAACCATGTTAGTTTCAAAAATGGCCCGTAAGGAAGTTACAGTAGCTTTAAGTGCAGATGCAGGAGATGAAGTATTTGCAGGCTATAACAGATACGACTATTTGATGCGTTATGGTAAAAGTCTTAAAAAAATCCCTTCTTTTTTAAGAAAGACAATGCATGGCTCCATGCAATTGATAAATGCAGATAAAATTCCATACTTCAATAAAACATATAATTTCCCTAACCGATACGAAAAATTAAAAAACTTATTACTCAATCCAAGTGATTATGAAATCATGATGAGTTTAAGTAAACAATTTTCGGATGAAGAATTGAGTAAATTATTTATTAATGAATTTCAATTTCCAACCACAAATTATTCATCATTGAAATTAAAACCTGAGTATTATACTTCTCTTTCATTCATGATGGCAATTGATTATACCACTTATTTACCAGATGATATTTTACAAAAAGTGGATAGAGCAAGTATGTCAGTTAGTTTAGAAGCACGCGAACCCTACCTGGATCACCGACTAATAGAATGGGCAGCTCGTTTGCCAGACGAATACAAATACAACAATGGCATAAAAAAATATATTTTAAAAGAAATCACACATCAATACATTCCCAAACATTTAATGGATCGTCCGAAAATGGGATTTGCTATACCAATTGAAAAATGGCTACAAAATGAATGGGGAGATAAAGTGAATTACTATTTAGATGAACAACGAATAAAGCAACAAGGAATTTTCAATTCAAACATTACCACATTTTATCTTCAACAGTTTATGAATGGTAAAAAAGAATTTGGTTTAAAAATCTGGTATCTTCTAATGTTTCAATTATGGTATGAGAAATGGA
>CAZTCG010000106.1:3374-6530 GCA_964612005.1 uncultured Flavobacteriaceae bacterium
TTAAAATTATTCAATTACTAAATGTTTCAAAACATATAATTGATTATTAGCATCTATTAATTTTACAAAGTATAAACCAGGATTTAAATCTAAATTAATTTCAACAAGTTTGCTTTTATAATTATTTTCTAATCTGTAAAGTTCTTTGTTCTCAATATTAAAAACTGACAGACACTTTATATAATCATCTTCTTTGTTAATTGCATTAATATAAAAGTTCACATATTTTTTACTTGGATTTGGATAACTGGCATACCCTTCAGTTTTCAACTTACAATTTGCAACTATCGGTTCTGATAATTTAAAACTACCATCTAAATCAACCATTCTTATTCTATAATAAAAAAGTGAATTAGTTAAATCTAAATCCGTGTATGAATAATTTAATAAAATAGAACTGTTACCTGCTGCATTAATTTTTTCTAATTCAACCCAATTAATTGCATCGTATGATTTTTCAATTTTAAAACACAAGCTATTTTTTTCTGAGATAGTAGTCCAGTATAATTTATTTCCTGAATCATTGCAATTTGCATTAAAAGAAAGTAACTCAATTGGTAACGGTTGGTTAGCATTACCTACTCCTCCAAATTTACTGAAAGTAGATAGTCCACTCCAGGTTAATAAATTGGTTGTACTGTTAATTGAACCTGAACCTTGTTCGATTCCATCAGTAAAAGAAGATCCTATAGGTTTATACCATTGATCATCACTTTTTTTAACCGGCATTAAAGTAGTTTCTGTACCTGAGCCATTAATATCACTTTCTAAATACGTTAAATCAATATCATAAGAATAATCTGATAAAGTACCACTTGGTTCAATAGTCCAAAATCGATTTAAATGATATGTATTGTTTGGATTAAGTGTTGGAATTCCCTCTGAACTAATAGCAACATTTGACGAAACGGAAACATTTGTAAAAGTTCCTTGATTAGCAAATCGAATTACTGCAGGTGTATAACCATTATTTCCAATTGGAAATGTATAATTAGTGTTTTTATTAACGTTAGCAATTATAAAATTACCTGATGAATTTGTATTAATATAACTTGAGTTAGAACCACCTGATAATGTGCCTCCAAGAGTTAAATTATAAGCGCCCAATGTTAACAACCCATTCGTCAATGTTAGATTACCAGTAATTGTATAATTGCTACTCATATTCAATGTGCCGTTTGTGTTAAGAATAAGTTTGTTTACTGAACTATTTAATGCCGATGATGGTAAAATTAAAGTACCACTATGGCTAAATTCAATTTCAGAATTTACACCACTAATATCAATTAAACCATTGCTTTTACTCAAACTACTTCCTGAAAAAGTAATTTTTTTACCATTTGCATTTAGTGTTCCATTAACTAATTCTAAACTACTTGTTATATTTAAATTATCAGAAAGTATAACTCCTCCATTCCCATTTAAAATAAGTTGATTTACTAAAGACGAAGAAAATAAACCTGATGGAATTGTTATTGATCCGTTGTTAGTAAACTCTAATTTACCACTTGTTGCAATGATGTTACCTCCTCCTAAATTTGTAGGAGAATTACCTGAAATTTGAAGGGAAAAACTACCAAGATTTAAAGAGCTTGCACCTATTGATAAAGTTCCACTAACTAAATTATTTGCTGCTAATGTTGTAGTGCCAGCTGTTATGGTAAGGTTATTTACACCATTTGTAATTTGAGGCAAATTAGTTGTTCCGGTTAAAACAAGATTAGAAGTTGAACCACCATTTAATAACCCATTAGTGGAAATAATATTATTCGTTGTTAAGACAAAATCTGAAATATTTAATGTTCCTGATGAAAGAGTTAAGTTATTTGTACAAGTTAAATCATCTCCTAAAGTTACTATTGTTGCAGCAGATTTATTAATGATTAATGTAGAAAAATTTAAACCATTACCTAGTAAAGATTGATTATTTGTACCGTAAAGTGTAACATCTGCGCCATTAGAATTTATTGTACCCTCACAATTTAAATCACCATTTACTTTTAATGAATTTGCAGCATTTATGGTAAGGTTAGCTGCTGATTCAATGATTATATTTTTTAATGTATCCGTAACAGATAATACAGGATAATATGTTAATCCTGATGAAATATAAGCATTACCTAAATTCCCCGGAATTGCACTACTACTCCAATTGGTAGGCGTAGACCAATTTGTGGTATTTCCAATAGTTCCACCACCCCAACTATTTGCAATCATTCTATCACCTGATGGATTTTGCGCGTTCGGCGTCCTTGCAATTCCACCAACTGTAATCGATGTGCATTGAGCATCTACTAAGTGTTCGAGTGTTGCTGTAGGGCTTATGGAATAGGTTAAAATAAAATAATTGGTTCCTGGTTGTAATAGCTGTGCTCCATCATTAATTGTAAATGTGCCATTTGGATTTAACACCGTACTACCAAATTGAGTTTTATTTATTGTTTTTAAATTTGTTGATGTTGATGTACCAACATAATAAAGTTTAGCGTTTGAAATATCTGCAACATTTGTGCTGCCAGTGGTATTAAATGTAAATGCAGTTACAGAAACTGGATTATCAGTGCCGCTAACAACTACATTCATTCTAATTATTCCATTATCATAAGTATTTTGACCTACCAATCTAGTAAACACAGTGGGTTGGGTCGTAGTGCAGCTGCTGAAGACCATATTTGTTGAAGGAGCTATTGTTTTAGCAGTATCACTTGGAATTGTAGCAGTTGTTCTGTAGTTATATATATTATTTTCTAAATTATAAGGAATAATGGAGTAATAATAAATTGTTTGTGAGGATAACCCATTATCTAAATACAATGAAGTGGATACAGATGAAATATTTGCCACTAGCGTTGTGCCTGATGGCAACGCTAAAGAAGATGGAATTGTTCCGTCATTAATATTTGTAGCTGTTGGATAAGAACCATCTTGTCTTCTTAATATTAAATACCCGTAGGAATTATTGATTGTGCTGGCTGCTGAAAAATCTAATCGAATAGTTGAGTTTGAAACCCCTGATGCGATAAATGATGCTGGATAAGCAGAAGGCTCTGCTGAAATAGTATTGTGTCTTCCGGTATAAACATAACCAGTTGTTAATGGTCCGGTTGTTTGATTTAAAGTACCACTAATCATTTGATAAGATCCTGCTGAACTTCC
>CAZTCG010000107.1:0-4469 GCA_964612005.1 uncultured Flavobacteriaceae bacterium
ATAGTTTGTGGGAAAGTTGTTTCGCTAATGAAAAATTTATGTGCATTTTGTTTTGTTTTACTTCTGCTTGAATAAAACATAAATACCGCTTCTGCAGCAGCAGTTGATTCATCCAATAAAGAAGCATTTGCTATTGGAAGAGCTGTTAAATCAGTTACCATCGTTTGGTAATTCAACAACGCTTCTAACCTGCCCTGAGCAATTTCTGCCTGATAAGGTGTGTAAGCTGTGTACCAACCTGGATTCTCAAGAATGTTACGCTGAATAACAGAGGGAAGAATATTGTTATAGTAACCCAAACCGATATACGATCTGAATACTTTATTTTTTTGTGACAATTTTTTTAAATGTTTCAGATACTGATACTCCGTCATGGCTTTGCCAACTTTTAATTCTTCTTTCAGACGAATATTATGCGGAACAGTTTGCTTAATCAGTTCTTCAACAGAAGAAACACCAATTTTGTTCAACATTTCCTGAACTTCGGTTTTACCCGGACCGTTGTGACGGCTAACAAATGTATCTGTATTCATGATGATTTTTTGAGTGTGCAAATTTACAAAATGTATTATGGTTTAAGAATTTATGTAAAGAGAATAATGGATTGTTTACAAAAAATTATACACAATTCATTGAAAAGTACAAAGGGTAAAATAAATTAGAAAAAAATGGGGAAAGTTACTCGTATCTTAAACTTTCTATTGGATCTAATTTTGCAGCTCTACGAGCAGGAATAATACCAGATAGCGTTCCTACAAAAATACACATAACAACGCCACCTAAAATCCAATGCCAAGGCAAATAAATTCCTACATCAAAAACTCCTAACGAAAGAACATTTCCTATGATCACACCTAATAAAATTCCAAATACACCACCCATTAAGCAAATTACAATTGACTCCACCAAAAATTGATTCCGAATTGTTTTCTGGTTGGCTCCAAGCGCTTTTCTGATGCCAATTTCTCGAGTTCGTTCGGTTACCGAAACAAGCATGATATTCATTAATCCAACTGCAGAACCTAATAAAATAATTAATCCTAAAACGGTTGCACCTAAATTAAAAAGATGCAGTTTATCGTTCAATAAATTGGCCAGAGAATCAGATTTACTGATTTCGAAATTATCGCCATCACCCAACTCAACTTTTCTTATTTGCCTAAATTTACCGGTTGCTTCGCCAATGGCAACATTCATTTGCTGCAAATTATTACATAGCACATTTATAGTAAAAGTTGGGTTGGGCAACGAAAAATTCTGCCTAGCATTTTGAATTGGAATTATGCAAATTTTGTCTCCTCCAAAGCCCATTCCACTACCTTTAGTTTTTAAAACTCCAATGATTGTGTATTTACCAGATCCGATTCTTAAACTTTTTCCTAAAGGAAATTCATTTCCGAACATTAATTTTTTTATTTCCTGGCCAATTACAACAAATGGTTTACCTGATATAATTTCTGGTTCTGTAAAGTTTCTTCCCATTTCCAATTCATAACCAGAGGCAGCAATATAATTTTCATCACTACCAAAAACTTGAATATTTGGATTGGATTTTTTTGAACCATAAGTCAATTTTGCGGAAAAAGATGCCATGGTAGAAACTGAAACTGTTGCAGGAAATTGAAAATCACTCTTAAATTTCATTGCTTCTTCAAACGTAATTATTCTGTATTTTTTTGGCTTTTTTCCCCCTCTTCCAATTCTTACGGTGGTTTCTCTATTTCTTATCGTAAATGTATTAGCACCAAGATTACTAAAATTACTATTAATGGAAGATTTGATGATGTCAATTAATGAAAGTATGGCCACCAATGCTGTAATACCAACTGCGATAATAATAATAGTGAGCCAAGTGCGTAATGCCTGAGATTTAATTGAAGAAAAAGCTACTCTTATATTTTCCGCTGCTAATGAAGCCATTTTTCAAATATAATTTTATTATCAAATTTTATAAATGATATTTTAGTTGCAATAAAAGATTTAAATCAACTTTCTACCTCTTTAATTTTATGAATCTTTTTTGTGCCTTCATACAATTCAAACTTCAACAGTTTACATTCCAATGCCCCATTAAAAAAGGTTATTTTTCTTGAAGGACGTAATCCAATGTGTTTGGCGGCATCCAGATTAGCAGTAATGATCCAGGCAGTAAACCCTTTAAAATCTTTTTTAAGCTTATCCCCTATTTTTTTATAGAATTCAATCATTTCCTCTTGATCTCCTCCCATACGCTCGCCATAAGGTGGATTAAGGAAAAGCACGCCTCTTGGCTTATCAGGTATGTAATCAAAAAAATCTTTTTCAATGATTTTTAATACATCATCTACTTTTGCATTAGCTACATTTTTCTTGGCAATTTTCACATTGCGATTTATTAGCTCAAGTCCCTGCAAATTGGGCTGATGATCTTCAATTTTATTGACACAGGATTCAAAAATGGTATCGTAAAGTTCCTGATCAAAATCTTTCCATTTCATGAATCCGAATTCCTTGCGTAAAATACCGGGTGGAACTCGATTACCTATTAATGCAGCTTCAATAGCAATGGTTCCGGAGCCACACATACCATCAATGAAAGGAATGTGCCAATCCCAATCCGACTGCATGATTAAGCCGGCAGCAAGTACTTCATTTAATGGGGCAATATTAGCAGCATCTCGGTAACCTCTTTTATGTAGTATAGTTCCGCTGCTATCAATAGAAACTGTTACATCATGCCTGTAAATATGAATGTTTACTCGAACTGTTGGATGTTCTTTATCTACATTTGGACGCACCTTAAATTTACTCGTGAATCGATCAACAATTGCATCTTTTGTACGCTGCGCAACAAACTGCGAATGGTTAAAAAAGTGAGTGTTAATTACTGCATCGACAGCTAACGTGTCGTTTTTATCTAAATAATTTTCCCACTCAATGTAATTGATGTACTGATAAAATTCTTCCTGTTCCTGAATAAAAAAACGTTTGATTGGTTTTAAAATACGCAACGCGGTTCGCAAACATAAATTGCTTTTGTATAAAAATCCTTTATCTCCATAAAAGCTTACAGCTCTGTTTACTCTATCAATATTTTTTGCCCCTAATTTTAACAATTCATTAGATAAAGTATCTTCTAAACCATAAAACGTGGTTGCAATCATTTCAAAATCTTCCTCCGAAAGATTTGTAGGAATTTTTTTCTCTCTTTTGTAAGTAGTTTTTTCAGGTTTACGCGATGTATGATTTGGAAGATCTGAATTTTTCATTAGGTCAAAACAATTTTTCGTGAATGTACGAAAACAATTTAAAATCAATTTGCAATCGTGAATTGCATTTGGTGAACTATTTTTTCAATAACACTCATAATGATTGATAAATTAGTAATTTAACAACCTTAATTTTTAAAATTTCTCTCTTTATGTTAAAAGATAAATACAGTGTATCAATTGTAAACTATCTTAATACTTTACCTTTTGTTTACGGTATAAAGAATTCAAACTTACTACCAAAACTCGACCTGCAATTCGATATTCCGTCGGTATGTGCTGATAAATTAATTCAAAATAAAGTTGATATTGGATTAATCCCTGTTGCAGCTTTAACACAACTTGATAATTATCATATCCTAACAAATTATTGCATAGGTAGCTGCGGAATTGTTGATTCTGTTAAATTGTTTAGCGAACAACCACTTGAGAAAATCAAAACCATTTTACTCGATTATCAATCACGAACATCGGTTAAACTAGTACAGTTACTTTGCAAAGAACTTTGGAAAATTACTCCAAATTTTCAGAAAGCAGAAGTTGGATTTGAGAACACTATTAATGGTGAAGTAGCGGCTGTAGTAATAGGAGACAGAACATTCTCCATGAAAGGAAAATATGCTTTTGAATATGATTTATCTAGTGAATGGAAAAAACTCACGGGCTTACCTTTTGCCTTTGCTGTTTGGGTTTCTAAAGAAAAAATTGAAGACAGAGCATTTTTGAAAGAGTTTGATGCAGCGCTTAAGTTTGGTGTTCAACATATTAATGAAGCTCTTTCGGGTTATCAATCTAAAGCAGAAAATTTTGATGCCTTAGATTACTTAAGCAATAAAATTTCTTATCCGCTCGACTCAGAAAAATTACGAGCAATAGATTTATTTATAAATAAAATAGCTGGTTAGTAATAAAAAAAACGCCTTGATAAATCAAGGCGTTTTTTTTTAAACTACTAATAAGGTTTATGAAAAAGCATTTAAACCTGTAACGTCCATTCCTGTAATTAACAAGTGAATGTCATGTGTTCCTTCATAAGTAATTACCGATTCCAAATTCATCATGTGACGCATAATTGGGTACTCACCTGTAATTCCCATTCCACCATGAATTTGGCGAGCTTCGCGAGCAATTTGCAATGCCATATTTACATTGTTTCTTTTTGCCATAGAAATTTGCGACGGTGTTGCTCTATTCTCATTTTTTAACTGACCTAAACGATAA
>CAZTCG010000107.1:4479-6523 GCA_964612005.1 uncultured Flavobacteriaceae bacterium
CGAGCAATGTTTAATGCAATTTCAACATTGTTTCTTTTCGCCATTGAAATTTGAGCCGATGTTGCTTTTCCTTCGTTGCGAAGTTGTCCCAAGCGAAGTGTCAATAATTGCGCTTTTGTAATTTCCGTAATCATTTCAGCTAATTTTTTTTGAGTTAACTGAAATCCAGCAATAGGTTTACCAAATTGTATACGTTCTTTACTATAACGAAGTGCGCTGTCATAACAATCCAATGCTGCACCAATTACACCCCATGCAATTCCATAACGAGCACTGTTTAAACAACCTAAAGGTCCTTTTAAGCCTTTAACGTTAGGTAATAAATTTTCTTTCGGAACTTTTACATTATCAAAAACTAATTCTCCGGTTGCACTTGCTCTTAAACTCCATTTCCCATGAGTTTCCGGGGTAGTAAATCCTTCCATGCCACGTTCAACAATGATGCCTCTTATTTCTCCTGCATCATCTTTTGCCCAAACTACAGCAATATCAGCAAATGGTGCATTGGAAATCCACATTTTAGCCCCGTTTAGCAGGTAATGATCTCCTTTATCTTTAATATTGGTAATCATTCCACCTGGATTAGAACCATGATCCGGTTCAGTTAATCCAAAACAACCCATTAACTCACCAGTAGCCAATTTTGGCAAATATTTTTTTCTTTGTTCTTCATTACCATATGCGTATATGGGATACATTACCAAAGAACTTTGAACAGATGCTGTAGATCTCAAACCACTATCACCACGTTCAATTTCTTGCATGATGATACCGTATGAAATTTGATCCAATCCTGGTCCACCATATTCTTGTGGAATATAGGGTCCAAACGCTCCAATTTCAGCTAATCCTTTAATCCAATGTTTTGGAAATTCTGCGCGTTGAGCATAATCTTCCACAGTTGGAGTTACTTCTTTTTTTACCCAAGCTCTTGCTGTTTCACGAATTAATTTATGTTCATCGCTTAGCAATTCATCCATTAAAAAATAATCGTGGTGTTGATAGTTATCTGATGCCATAAGAAATTTTTGTGGCGCTAATATAGTAATTTGATTTCAATCACTTGCTACAATGATAAATTGATGAATTTATTTGTGAATTTACATTCATAAATTTAACAAACATTTGATTTTCAGTTACTTAAATTATTTGACATCAGCTTGTTTTTGTATTATATTTGCATCCTCAAAATTAATCCTGTAAGATTAATGCAACCTAACAGTAAACAAGCACATATTTTTACAATTAAAAAGTTAGGATTCCATAGCTATATCAAATCAATCTTTATAACAATAAAATCAAACATTTACTGAAATGAAATTATCTGCATTTAAATTTAATTTACCAAAAGAATTACTAGCTGAATATCCATCAAAAAACAGAGATGAAAGCCGATTAATGGTTGTTGACCGTAAAACAGGAAAAATTCAACATAAAGTTTTTAAAGACATTATTAATTATTTTGATGATGGTGATGTAATGTTATTTAACAACACAAAAGTATTTCCTGCACGTATGTATGGAAATAAGGAAAAAACAGGTGCAAAAATTGAAGTTTTTTTGTTACGTGAATTAAATGCAGAAAGTCGTTTATGGGACGTTTTGGTTGATCCGGCTAGAAAAATTCGAATTGGGAATAAATTATACTTTGGCGAAAACGACTCTTTAGTTGCAGAGGTAATTGATAACACTACATCTAGGGGCAGAACGCTTCGTTTTTTATTTGATGGTACTTACGAAGAATTCAGAAAATGTTTATATGATATGGGAGAAACTCCACTTCCAAAATACATTAAACGTAAAGTTGAAGAAACAGATGCTGAACGCTATCAAACAGTTTATGCCAGCAACGAAGGTGCAGTAGCTGCGCCAACAGCAGGTTTACATTTTAGTCGTGAATTACTTAAACGTTTGGAAATTAAAGGTGTAGATTTAGAACATTTAACATTACATGTTGGATTAGGTACATTCAGGATGGTTGAAGTTGAGGATTTAACCAAACATAAAATGGAATCAGAAGAAGTTATTATCACTGAATCTACGG
>CAZTCG010000108.1:0-6518 GCA_964612005.1 uncultured Flavobacteriaceae bacterium
AGTTTTATCGCAGTCTTTTAAAAGAAAACTTGTTACCCCTTGATTTAAATAATGATTAATAATCTTTTTAGAAATATTTTTTGAGATACCTAAAATTTTTACTTTTTTGTTTTGCTTTTTTAATAAACCGATTTCAGATTCATTTAGCATTAATGATTCTAAATCAACAATTATTAACTCAGGTTTTAAATTTTTGTTATTTAAAATTAATTCCTTCTTAGTGGTAGCATCATTCATGAAATTAAAAGTGTCCTCATCTTGAAGGAGAGTTTTTATTCCTAAACGAATTAAAATACTACTATCTGCAATAACCAAATTAATCATTTTCACTTATTTAGAATAATTTTAAACAAAGGTAGGAAAGTCTTGTTAAATCTTCAAATTAAATTTTAATGGAATTGCCTTCTTTTGCTAAAAAAACATTGTTAAAAACATTTCCTGCTTCAACTAAAAATTCATCTAATGAATTATATCTGGCAGAATAATGACCAATTATTAATTTTTTAGCATTTGCTTGTAAAGCAATTGAAGCTGCCTGTTCGGCGGTTGAATGAAAAGTAGCAGTAGCTCTATCTTTTAAATCGTTTAAAAAAGTAGATTCATGGTATAAAACATCTACATCTTTAATGAATTCGATTATTGATTCATCATATTTTGTGTCGCTGCAGTAAGCATAGGATCTTGGATTATAAGCTGTTTCTGTTAATAATTTCGCTTCAATCTCTTCACCACTTTCATTTAATGCATTTATACCTTTACGTAATTTGTTTATTTCAGCTGTTGAAACATTGTATTTTGTCAAATTAGCTTTAATAATTTTTCGAGGAGGTTCTTTTTCTTTAAATAAATAACCTACACAAGGAATACGATGATTTAAGGGAAAGCTATATATGTTTAGATGTTTAGTTTCTGCAATTTTTTGAAATCCTGAGGTAGTTAAAAAATGGTATTCGATTTCATAATTCAAGGTGGTATATGAATGCTTATTTTGTAAGTCAATAATTTCTTTTAGTTCTTTAAAGCAATATAAATGTAGCGTTCTTTTTCTTCCTAAAAGATGCATGCTTTGTAATAATCCTAACAAGCCTAAATAATGGTCACCATGTAAATGACTTATAAAAATGTGATCTATTTTTGCCCAGCTTAATTTGTTCTTACGTAATTGAACCTGAGTACCTTCGCCACAATCAATTAAATAATAGGTTTCGCTGAGTAATTGAGCAGATGGATTTCTGTTTAAAGTAGGGGATGCAGAACCTGATCCAAGAATTGTTACTTCAAATGGTAACATTAATCATTATTCACAATTAATTTTTTTGTTTTTGATTTTCCTTCAAAAACAGAAGTGTAAAAATAAATTCCTGAGGATAAATTTTTCACATCAATGATTAGTTCATTTTCTCCTTTTTTTGAATCTGAAGTTCTTGAATAAACACATTTACCTAATGCATTATAAAGCATATGTTTTACCGATCCGGATTTTGGCAATTGATATTTAACTGTGGTTTCGTTTACTGCTGGATTTGGAAAAATTCCTTGTAAATCAAAAGTTGTATTTTGATTTTCTTTTAAACCAATAGGTGGATTAATTGTGATTTTGTAATAATCTATAACATCAGTACTTACACTTGTTAAAGGAAACTCAGTAACATATGTTTTTAAGGTAAATGATAGGTTATAAGTGCCTGCAACAGTAGGTGTACCATAAATAACCATACAACTAGTATCATTACCTGGAAATTTAAAGTTAGACGGTGTGCCAGCAATGCTTAACCCTGGAGGTAAGCCATAATTTGCAGGATTTGTGATGTTCGTTTGTAAATCAATTCTGGAAAAGTGTACTGTTTGTAATTGGCCAAATAATACTGCTGTAGTATCATTAGGTACTTTGATTGTAATGTGTTGAATATATGGAACTCCTGTTGTTCCATTAACAAAATTGGTTGCACTATCAGGATAAATACCATCTTTACCAAGAGCTAACCAAGTATAATCATATTGACATGAAGGTGTTTGAGCAAAAATTGAACTTAAATTAATAAAAAGTACAAAAAACAATAAGTAACATTTTTTCATAGAAACTATTTTTAATATAATCGAAATTAAAAAATTATTTTAATAATTCCAAAGCTTCGGTTTTATTTGACACAACTTTAAAAACCGAATTTAATTTAGATATAGAAAAAATGGAATTGATAATTTCGTTTACTCCAAAAATTATTAATTGTTTGTTGTGTTGATTACATAAACGCTGGGCATGAAGTAAAGCTGCCAGTCCGGAGGAGTCACAATATTTTGAAAGAGATAAATCTAATAATAGATGAGAAGATTGACTATTGAACAAATTGGATATCTCAGTTTTTAATAATGGAGATACATTACTGTCAAATCGCGGAGTTGTTAAAGCGATTTCTAGATAATTATCAAAATTTCTCGAACTAAAATAATTCATTCGGCACGAAAATAATGAAAGTTTTTAATTAGTAAGCTCTAATTGATTTTCCTTCAAAAAAATGTACAAACGATTTATTTGCTACTTGAGTACCTCCAGGTGTTGGATAGTTTCCTGTAAAGTACCAATCTCCTTTGTTTTTTACGCAAGAATGATGTAACCCTTCAATAGACTGATATATTACTTCAAGTTCGCAACTTAGATCTACTGGTTTAATTAGTTCTGCTATTTTAGCAGAAATTTCCTCTGCGCTAAAATGCTCGTAAATTTCCTTAACTACGTTTATTTGTTCTTCTTTTGGTAGTAGAAGTTGTTCTTTTGCATTGTCATAAACTTTTTGAATAACATTATCCATATTACGTTCTTTTAACATGGAAATTGCAGCTTCAAATGCAATAAACTTATTAATTATTGCCATATCTATACCATAACAATCAGGATATCTTATTTGTGGAGCAGAACTTACCACAATTATTTTTTTAGGTTGTAATCGGTCAAGAATTTTTAAAATACTTTGTTTTAAAGTTGTTCCTCTCACAATTGAATCATCTAAAACAACAAGATTATCTAGTTTAGGCCGAATAATACCATAAGTAATGTCATAAGATAAACTAACTAAATCGTTACGGTGTGCATCATCTGTAATAAATGTTCTTTGTTTTGCATCTTTAAGTACAAGTTTTTCAATACGAGGTCGGATGGATAAAATAGATTCTAATTCATCATCTGATAAGTTTCCATCTGCTTTTTTAATCTTATTTGCTTTTACTTTGTTTAAATAAGAATTTAATCCTTCAATCATACCTCCAAATGCTACTTCTGCTGTATTTGGAATATATGAAAACACGGTATTTCTTAAATCATTATTTATAGATTTTAAAACTGCAGGAACCAATTGTAATCCTAATTCTTGACGCTCTTGATAAATTTCAGCATCGTTACCACGAGAAAAGTAAATTCGCTCAAAAGAACATGCGGCCTTTATTTCGCTTGGGATTATTTCCGCCTCTTTGCTCTCTCCATTTTTTTTAATAATGATAGCAGAACCAGGTTTTAATTCTTTTACATCATCGAACGAAACATTAAAAACAGTTTGAATAATTGGACGCTCACTACAAATAACAAGTACTTCATCATCTTTATAATGATAGGCAGGTCGAATTCCGTGTGGATCTCTTAATACAAAAGCGTCGCCGTTTCCTATTAAGCCTCCCATCACATAACCTCCATCCCAACGTTTACTCGAATCTTTTAAAATATTTTCAATATCCAAATTTTTAGAAATTAACTCGGAAATTTCAATATTTGGATAACCTTCAGCTTTATGAATTTTAAACAATCGTTCATTTTCCCTATCTAAAAAATGACCGATTTTTTCCATTACAGTAATGGTATCTGTTTTTTGACGTGGGTATTGACCTAATTCAACCAAATGTTGAAAAAGTTCTTCAACATTGGTAAGATTAAAATTTCCGGCTACAACTAAATTTCTTGTCATCCAGTTATTATCTCTCAAAAATGGGTGACAACTTTCAATCGTGTTTTTTCCGTAAGTACCATATCTTAAATGCCCCATCAACAATTCTCCTAAAAACGGAATATTTTCTTTTTGCCATTCAACACTTTTATATTGTTCAGGATTTAAACGTTGCTGATCGATAAAATTTTGGTTGATTTGAGTAAAAATATCCTGGGTTGCACGTGTTCTAACGGATCTCATCCTGTCAATATATTGTACACCACGTTTAGGATCGAGTTTTATTGTAGCAATTCCAGCCCCATCTTGTCCGCGGTTAATCATTTTTTCCATGATTAAATACAGTTTATGTAAACCATATCTCGCAGATCCGTACTTTTCTCTGTAATAGCTTAAAGGTTTAAGTAATCGAACAACTGCTATACCACATTCATGATGAATTGAATCACTCATTTTTAAAAAATTAAGTTTCAAAAATAATTAAAATAAATGAAGCTTTACTTCATTACAAATTAAATAAACTTCATTTTTTAATGAGAAATTGATTAAAAGAAATTAGTTGGTTTTTGCAATGAGCTCCTTAAAAGCAATTATAAATTTGTTCCAAGAATATTTTTCTTTTTCTGCTTTTATGCCTGATTTAAAAAAATCAGATTTGTTGTTATTAAAAAAATCAACAATCGATTCGCTAATTTCTTCCTTTATTGGCGCAACTGCATAGCCTGCAATTCCATGAGGAACAATTTCTGATAATCCACCAACGGCAGTAACCAACATAGGTTTTTCATAATAATATCCAACCATAGTTACACCACTATTAGTTGCGTTTCGGTAAGTTTGAGCTACCAAATCGCTTGCGCAGAAATAATATTTAACCAAATCGTTAGGGATAAAGCGCGTGTGATTAATGATTTGGTTATTTATTGCTAATTCACTGGCTAAATTCTCATAATAAGTTGGGTCTTCGTAGTATTCGCCGGCAATTAACAGCTTTATGTTTTTTTCTTTAATTCTACTATCGGAAAAGGCTTCCATTAAAAGATCCAATCCTTTGTACTTACGAATTAGTCCGAAAAATAAAACTATTTTATCATCCTTATTTAATCCTAGTTTTTCCCTTGCTTCATTTTTATCTACTGTTTCACCATAGGTTTCATACATAGGATGAGGTGTGCAAATTTTTAATTCAGATGAAGTAAATACCGACAAGTCATTAAACACTTTTTGTGACATGGTTATAAATCCATGGCATGATTTAATGAAATACTTGGTAAAAATTTTATCACCTGCTCGTTTTTCATGAGGGATTACGTTATCAGTTAAAGCATAAACTTTAATTTTTGAGTTAAAACTAACTAAACGGGCTATTGTACCTAAGCTAGGGCCAAAAAAAGGTAACCAAAACCGAAATAAAATGGCATCGGGTTGTTGTTTTTTTATAAAACGGGCAACTTTAAACCAATTAAATGGATTAATTGTATTTATTAAAGTGTGAATTTTTATATCATTTGGAGCTTTTGCTTCGGTTTCATATTGAGTTGATCCCGGAAACAAAAAATTAGGATACTGAAGTGAATAGGAAATTATTTCTGTATGAATACCTACCTTCATCATAGCACGACATAAATTTTCATTAAACTGTGCCGGACCCCCTCTTAAAGGATAAGCAGGACCGATGATAAAGATTTTCATACTGCAATTAAGTTGTAATTAGTAAATTGTGTTTATTTTTTTAATTCCTCAATTGCATTTACCGGATTTTCGTTAGAAAAAACAGTGTTACCTGCAACTAAAACATCAGCACCACACTGTATTAATTTTTTGTAATTATTAAAATCTACACCACCATCAATTTCTATTAATGCAGGAGAATTATGTTTTAAAATCAATTCTTTTAAATCAGTAATTTTACGGTAAGTGTTTTCGATAAATTTTTGACCACCAAATCCCGGATTTACACTCATTAAGCAAACTAAGTCAATATCCGCAATAATATCATTTAAAAGTTGAACCGAAGTGTGTGGATTAACTGCCACTCCTGCTTTCATTCCGGTACTTTTTATGGATTGAACAGTACGATGAAGATGAGTACATGCTTCAATATGAACAGTAAGGTAATCCGCACCAATTTCTTTAAATTGTTGAATGTACTTATCCGGTTCCACAATCATTAAATGTACGTCCATCGTTTTTTGAGCATGTTTCTTTATGGCTTTAATTACTGGAAAACCAAACGAGATATTAGGAACAAAAACACCATCCATAACATCAATATGAAACCAATCTGCAGAGCTATTATTTACCATTTCAACATCTCGCTGAAGATTGCCAAAATCGGCAGAAAGAATTGAGGGAGCAACTTTGTGTGACATCTTTTTTTTACAAAGTTAATTCATTTTAATGCTTTGCGAAATGAATTTTACATTTTGATCTATCATTATTTACAATGTTGTCTAAGCTAAACTTTTCAACTGTACAATTTTTAGTTAATCCTTACGTTAAAAAAGCTATTTTTGTCAACTTTTAATCATTTTAGTGCTCAGTTACTTAACAAGAAATAAAATTATTTTAATAGCTGTTTTATCGGCT
>CAZTCG010000109.1:0-2991 GCA_964612005.1 uncultured Flavobacteriaceae bacterium
TGCTCGCAAGAAAAATGAATAAGTATGCTACTATTTTGTTTAATCTTATCAACATAATTTTTCAAAAGTTAACAAAATTACTCTTTTTTTAAAATATTCCTAATTTCTTGAAAAAAAGAAACTTGAACATTAAAAATCACAAAAGTTTCACATTGAATTTCTCACTCATTTTTTTGATTTGCTCATCACTAATACTATGTTGATTTTTTCCATTATGGTAATTTTCTACAGTAACTACAAAAATAGAATACTGATAATCGGAGGCAATTTTAAAATATGGTTCCATTTCCCAAGCCATAGTAAAAGTATTATGAATTATTATTTTTGAAACACCTTCAACTGCAAATTTTAGTGTTCTTTCTTCGCAACTTTTATAGGCTAAATGGTTTATTTTATAATTAAATTGGTAATCACCGGTTTCGGGATGCGTAAAATAATCATCAACCGATAAAAAAGGATATTTTCCATGCTCACTTAGTGCTTTTGCCAACTCTGTTTTTCCGCTACCCGGCAAGCCTCTTAAAAGCAATATAATTTTATCTTTTACCAATGAATTTTATGAGCTATTTTGGGTAAAAACAATATACATCCAACCACAAAAGAAATAACAGAAGAAAATAAAACCGCTGCCGCAGAAACATCTTTAATTTTTTTGATGGATTCGTGTTTTTCCGGATGAATAAAGTCACAAAGGTATTCGATGCCAGTGTTAAATAATTCCATAGAAATTACCAATGCAATGCACATAAGAATAATTGAAAATTCTACACTGTTTAAATCAACATAAAAAGCTAATGCAATTGAAGTAACTGCTGCTAAAAAGTGAAATTTAAGATTCCATTCACTTTTATAAGCAACTAAAATACCATTGAATGCTGCTTTAAAGGAAATAATGCGGTTTTTCAAAATTATGAAATTATAGATTTTAAAGTAACAAATAAATTTACGTTTTTTTAAATAAATAAACGTTATTGGGCAAACACACATTACAATATGTATATAAATCTAAATCAAGTCACTTTTAATCGTATAATTTTTTATCGTCGTGCGCAACTTATTTCTTTTCTATCCTGATTTTAAAGTTACTACTCATGTATCATGTAAAAGAATTATAAGTACACTAATTTATCTCAAAAACGAGTTTAGAAAAAAAATAACATTACCTAAACCGAAATTATAAGATTTTCTTAGCAATTTAGCACTTGTAAAAATTATTAAGTATATATTTCCATATTCTATTTTCTAAAAAAATGATTGTTTATATTATAATTTTAACTTACTTGATGATGAATTTTATCATTTATCTTTAATACAAGTTTATCTGATTTAAATTAAAAATATGAACAACGATATTCAATCTAAACTATTTGCTCTTATAAAAAATAAAATTGAGAGTAAAGATAATCTTGGCAATGTACTCGGAGAGTTATTACATCTTAGTTCTGATGCAATCTATCGAAGGAACAGAAATGAAACTCCTCTAACTATTTTTGAGATTGAAAAAATCTGCAAACATTTTAATCTCTCTTTTGATTCATTAATTGGTGGTGATCAGCATACAGTATTGTTCAACTATAATCCTTTGCATTTTTATGATTTTGGCATGGAAAGTTACCTTAAAGCGCTTATGATATCTTTCCAACAGCTCCGTAAATGTTCAAATCCAAGAATTATATTAAGCTCAAATAACTTATCCATTTTTCAATTACTTAATTTTCCGAGACTAAGTCGTTTCAGACTTTATTTTTGGGCAAAAACCCATCTGCATTTAGAAGAATATGTAGGCAAAAAATTTAAAGAGGAACGTGTTACAGATAATGTATTCCAAATGGGAGCAGAAATTCTGGACAATTATGTAAATATTCCCACAATAGAATGCTATGATCCCGAATTTTTAAAAGGATTTATTCGTCAAATACAATACTACTCCAACGCACGTTTATTTGAAAATCCTTCTTATGCTTTACAGTTAATTGATGAGGTTAAACTATTAACTGATCATATTCGAGAACAAATTATAATCGGTAAAAAATTTAAATATCGAGATGATCCTAAAAAAACGGGAAATACATATGAGGTTTTTTTAAACGATACCATCAATGCAGATAATACTTTTTATTATGTATCTGATGAAATTGAAGGTATTTATCTTTCTCACAATATGCTGAATTATTTACACACCACAGATATTATTTACGTTAAAGAATCGAAATCTATTCTGGAAAAACAAATAGCTAATTCAAGTATGATTAGTCGTGTAAATGAAAAACAAAGGAATGCTTTTTTTTATAAATTATACAAACAGTTAGAATTAACGCGTAATCAAATTCTAATTGATATTGAATCTTAATTAAAAATATATGATTCCCATGATAATTACACAACTTAATTTAATTAGCTAAATAAAAAATATATAAATCATTAAAAACAAATAAGGTTATTAATTGAGTTGCGCAAAATAAGTTTTCTTTTCGACTCAAATAATCACAGTTGTATTTTGTGCAACTTACTTTAATTTATAGTTGCAAAAAACAATTTTTTCAAAAATTTTATCATAGGTAAGTTTGCATATCAACAACTTTGATATTTATCATGAAAATATTAATTACTGGAGCAAATGGTGTTTTAGGAAACAATCTTGTCCGCGAACTTTTAAGCAGAAATTTTGAAGTAAGTGTCTTACTTATTAATGAAAAAAGTCCAGCATCTGGATTAACCAATTTACCCGTTAAAAAGTATTACGGAAATATACTAGATAAAGTTGCTGTTGATAATGCTGTTTTTGGGCATGAAATAGTCATTCATGCTGCTGCTTCAACTCAGGTTTATCCTGCGCGTTCACATAACATTATAGAAACAAATATTACTGGCACAAAAAACATTATTGAAACGTGTTTAAAACAAAATGTAAAACGATTAATACATGTTGGAACAGCAAACTCCTTTGCACCTGGAAATGAAAAAAAACCTGGCGATGAAACTGGAAACTAT
>CAZTCG010000109.1:3026-6504 GCA_964612005.1 uncultured Flavobacteriaceae bacterium
GACTACATGGATTCAAAATTCAATGCGCAAAAAATGGTACTAAGGGCTGTAAATGAGCAAAACTTAAATGCACTTATTGTGAACCCCACATTTATGATTGGACCTTACGATACAAAACCAAGTTCCGGTGCGCTAATACTTGCATTATATCATAAAAAAATTCCAGGTTATACTTCGGGAGCTAAAAATTACATTGCAGTTAAGGATGCTGCTATTGCCATTTCAAACGCAATTATTTTAGGCGAAGTTGGAGAATGCTACATACTTGGTAACCATAACCTTAGTTATAAAAAAGCACTTCAACTCATGGCTGAAGTTATCGGAGTAAATTGCCCAAAAATAATGCTTCCTCCATTTGCTGTTAAATGCTATGGAAAGATCAACTCACTTATAGGTAGCGTTTTAAAAACAAGCCCTAGTATCACAAAAGAATTAGCACAAATTTCTTGTGAAGATCATTGCTATTCTGGAGAAAAAGCTCGTCAAAAGTTAAATATGCCTTGCACTGATTTACAAATTGCAGTAAAAGAATGTTTTGAATGGTTCCAAAAAAACTCGTATTTAACTAAATAATTTAAGATGTTTAAAAATAAAATAGTAATAATTACAGGCTCTACACAGGGAATTGGTTTTAAAACAGCTGAGCTATTAGCAAAAAAAGGTGCTAAGCTTGTTATTAATTCCCGTTCACCAAAAAAGTTAGAAACCGCTTTAGAAAACCTATTAAAATTAACACCCAATGTTATCGGAATAGCAGGCAATGTATCAGACTATGAATTTTGCATTAAACTGCGAAATTTCACTATCTCACATTTCGGAAAAATTGATATTCTTATTAATAATGCAGGTGTAGCTTCGAGTGGTTTGTTATGTGAAATGACTCCCCGTGCATACAACTATGTTTTTAACTCCAACATATCTGGAAGTGTTTACCCTACGTTGGCTTGCATAAAAGACATAAAAGCACAGCAAGGATCTGTTTTATTTATTTCTTCGGTGGCAGGAATCATTGGTTTACCAAATTACTCTGCGTATTCTGCTTCAAAACGAGCAATTGTAAGTTTGGCAGAAAGCTTTAAAAATGAGTGGTTCGACGATAATGTATTCGTAGGAATTAATTATCCTGGTTTCACAGAAAACGACGAAAAAAAAACTATTGTTAATTCCCAAGGCGATGAAGTATTACTTGCTAAGCGGGATGGAGTAAAAGTTAATACTTTAGAAAAAACTGCAAGTAAAATAATATATCAATTAGAGGCAAAACGATTTAGGGTTTATTCTTCAATCAATGCAAAATTCGTACAATACTTATACAGTTTTTTTCCAAAATTATGCCTCTTCATTTTGCGCATAAACAGAAATAAAATAATTAATATGCAATAAATTTTATATTACAAACTTGATAAAGAATTTGAAAAATAAAATGAATTTAAGATAATTATCCAAAGTTAATTTAGTTACTTAACAATGCAACTAGATAGATTGATAATAACCCACAAAAAAAAATCTCCGCTTTTTAAATTATTATTGAATCATAATCTTTTAAGCTTATTTCTTAAATTTTATTTAGCTTTAAATCAAATAGCAAACAGTTGAAAAATTCAATATTCCATTAACTGCTTAATGGCAGCCTCTACCTTTTCAGCATTGGGCAACATAGTTTTTTCTAAAGTAGAATTTAAAGGAATAGCAGGCATATTTTCTGCTCCTATTACCCTAACCGGTGCATCCAAGTTTTCAAAACAATGCTGCTGTATAATTGATGCTATAGTGTTACCAAAACCTGAAATTCTGGGCTCTTCTGTAACCACCATTACTTTTCCGTGTTTATTGGCTAATTCATAAATAGCAGTTTCATCCAATGGTGCAAGTGTACGTAAATCCAAAATCTCAACTTGATTAGTGAATTTTTTAGCAGCTGTTTTCGACCAATAAACACCCATTCCGTAGGTAACAATACCAATAGATTTGCCTTGTTTAATTTGTTCCTCATTGGCTTCCTGAACTGTTCTTGCCTTTCCAATTGGGATGATGTAATCTTCGTCCGGTTCAATTGTTTTTGCTTCTTCAGTTCCTTTTATTTTACTCCAGTATAAACCTTTGTGTTCTAGCATCAACACCGGGTTTGGATCGTAATAAGCTGCTTTCATCAATCCTTTTAAATCTGCTCCTGTTGAAGGATAACACACTTTTATTCCGCGGATATTTGTAACAACACTTTCCACACTGCTACTGTGGTAGGGCCCGCCACTGCCATAAGCTCCAATTGGAACACGTAAAATACAACTCACCGGCCATTTACCGTTTGATAAATAACAAGAACGAGCTACTTCGGTAAATAACTGATTTAAACCCGGCCAGATGTAATCGGCAAATTGCACTTCTACAATCGGTTTTAATCCTACAGCACTCATCCCTACAGTAGATCCAATAATAAAAGCTTCTTGAATCGGTGTATTAAATACTCTGTGCGATCCAAATTGTTGAGCTAACGTTGCTGCTTCTCTAAAAACGCCTCCAAGGCGTTCACCTACATCCTGTCCATACAACAAACACTCATCGTGTTTTTGCATAAGTTCACGAATAGCAAACAAAGCAGAGTCAACCATTACGGTTGCCTGTTTGCCACTTGGCTTTCTGATCCCTTTTTCTTCTATTATTGGTGTTGGTGCAAAATCGTGTAAAAATAAATCTTCCGGACGCGGATCCTCTGCTTGTAAAGCAAGATTATAATCCTTTTCAACAACCACTTTAGCTTTGGCTTCTAGTTGCTGAATTTCAAGTGCATCAACTCCGGAAATAATCAACTGATTTCTTAAACGTGGCTGCGGATCACGCTTTGCAGCTTCTTCAAGATCGTTTCTGTACCATTCTTTTCTTACACCGGAAGTGTGATGGTTTAATAAAGGAACTTTAGCATGTATTAAAAACGGTCGTCTTTCTTTGCGAATGATAGTGAGAACTTCATTAATCGTTTGATAGGATTTTACAAAATCAGTCCCATCAATAGTTCGTGTTTCCAGTCCTTTAAATCCTTTTGCATAGTCTGTCGCATCCTGTGCACGAATTTCCTGAGCATTTGCAGAAATATCCCACTCATTGTCCTGAACTAAATATAAAATGGGCAATTTTTTTAAAACTGCCATTTGAAATGCCTCTGCCACTTCGCCCTCTGTGATGCAGGCATCACCTAATGAACATACAGTAACAGGTTTAATTTCATGTTTATCTTTTCCAATTAACTCTAAATATTGCATCCCCATTGCTACTCCGGTTGAAGGAATGGCCTGCATACCGGTTGCACTACTTTGATGTGGAATTTTTGGTAAATCTTCTCTATTTAAAGAAGGATGGCTGTAGTAAGTTCTGCCTCCCGAAAAAGGGTCATCGCGCTTTGCTAACAGTTGAAGCATTAAATCGTAAGGGCGCAAACCCATTGCCAATAGCATGCTATCATCACGATAATACGGGCTAACAA
>CAZTCG010000110.1:0-6498 GCA_964612005.1 uncultured Flavobacteriaceae bacterium
AAGGTGAATAACTTCTGCTCCGCTGCTTTGCATAATGCGGCGCATAATATTGATAGCTGCGTCGTGACCATCGAATAACGCTGCTGCTGTTACAATACGAATTTTATTTTTTGACTGATAAGGACTTGTTTCTTGCATACTAAATAATTTGAAAAATCAATACTAACAAAAATACTGATTACAGCAAGATTTACAAATTATAAATACATTTGAAAAAGAAGAATTTTAAAGAAAATGTCTTATTAAAAATTGATGTTTTACTTGCTTTCAGCAGGATAAAGGTATTTTTCCAAGCGTGAAACAATTTCATCTGCTATTCTTGAAAAATAAGAAGAAGAAATTTTATCAGGATCATTTACAGTTGTTGGGAAGTCGGTTGAACTTACTCCTGAATTTAACTCTTTTCCTTCAGCATTTAAAATGGTATAATGCACTATGGCAGTTCGGTAAGAATGTGCATTTAATGAACCTGGAACTTCTGATGTTAAAATATCAATTTGGTTAATGAATAGAAAAACATCTGTTTTGTAGTGGGTTTGAAAATCTTTTAGCAAGGTATTGTCCTTAAATTTTGCGTTCATAAACTTGCCTTGATTGTCAGATTCAGCCATTAACTGACCTTTTTGAACATATTTTTTTTCCTTTTCGGATTTTGGTGCCTGGTAATTGGCTTGGTCAGGAATTTTTTCGAATTTATATTGAACAGTAGAATAGGTTTTGTACAAATCTTTTTTATATTTTGATGTATCATCCAAAAAAGAAATAACTTCCATTTTCTTTTTTATGCTGCGATGAATTTCTTCATCTAATCCAAAACGAATGCTTTGCTTAATTTTTTTTTGATCCCATTTGGTCTCCGCATTTATTTTGTGATCAATCTGACTCATGTACATTCTTGGTTCAAACGGAACGACTAAAACTTTATGTTTGGTTAATTTTCGTTCAGGTATTTTGCTTAATCCCGATTTATTATCATTACCATAAGTTGTCTGTCCATTTGCTTTTTTATTGATAGCAAAAAACAAGATTAAAATTCCAAAAATATAAAAACGAGTTGTATGCATTTAAGTTAAATGATTATTGAGCGTTATCGGAATAATTTAATAATATCATTTCCATTAGCATAAATCATTAATAACAATAAAAATGCCATACCTACATACTGAGCATACGTTAAAAATTTAACGCTTGGAGCTTTTCTTGTAATCATTTCCCACAAGGTAAACAATACGTGCCCACCATCTAGAGCAGGAATTGGTAATAAATTCATAAATGCTAAAATAACAGATATAAATGCCGTTCTATTCCAGAATCCCTGCCAATCCCATTCATCCTGAAAAATTTTTCCCATGGAAATAAAACCTCCCATGTGCTTGTAACCACCGGTACTTGGAGATATAATTAATTTAAACTGATCGATATATGATAATAACACATTCCATGTTTTATTAATTCCTGCCGGAATAGAGGCGAAAAATCCGTATTCGGTATGTTGAAGTTTTAAAAGATTTAAGCTGTCTAATTCCTTGTAGGTATTTACTAGATAAAGCTCTAGATTACCATCGGAAGAAATCTTTACGTTATCAATATTTACTTTTTCATTACCTCTTAATACAGTTAATTTTATTGATGTTCCTTTATTTGACTTGATGTAATTTTTAACCTGATCATGAAATGGCATTCTTAATGAATCGTTTATAGCAATTACTCTGTCGTATTTTCGTAAACCTGCATTTGCATTAATTGATGTATCTGGAACCTCGGCAATAACAAATGGAATTCTAAACTGAAGTAGACCTGCTCTTTCATTGCTTGCCAACTGATCAATTAAATCAATTGGTAAGTCAATAGTTAGTTGTTTTCCATCACGTTCAATCTCAACTTGCTTTGCAGTAATAACGCTTGCCATCAAATTATCGTAATACTCAATTTGTTTACCGTCAACAGAAATTATTTTATCTCCGGTTTTAAAGCCAAATTCCTGCGCTAATGAATCAGCAACAATTCCATCTTTTAAATTCGACATTGGAATTTTATCTTCACCCCAGGCGAACAAAACCATGGCATAAATAAAGAAAGCAAGTAGAATGTTAACGATAATACCACCAAGCATGATGATTAATCGTTGCCATGCTGGCTTTGCTCTGAATTCCCATGGCTCGGCAGGTTTTTGTAGTGTTTCTACATCTAAGCTCTCATCCACCATTCCTGAAATTTGAACGTAACCACCTAAGGGAAACCAACCTAAGCCGTATTCAGTTTCACCAATTTTTTTCTTGAACAAAGAAAAATTTAAAACACTTGGTAATGGAAATAAAAAATCAAAGAATAAATAAAATTTCTCCACACGAGTTTTAAACATCCGTGCAGCAATATAATGACCACCCTCGTGAAATAAAATCAATATAGATAGACTTAATAATAGTTGAATAGCTTGTATCAATGTGTTAAATTTTAAGTGGCAAATATAATAGTTATTGTTGTGATAGTTTTAGCTGTTTTTTTTATTGTTGTTAAAATTAAAAAAATCAAAATTGATTTCATTTGAGGGTATTGATTCAAATTAAATGATTTGATACTATGATTATATTGATTATTTTAGAACTGTTTTTTTAATACTAATGAAATAGCCATGTTCTTCGCGCACAAACACAAATGCGGTGCGCTGAGCTTGTCGAAGTGAAGATACATGGCGTATATCATATGGCAATTAAAAAAACAATAAAATCTACTTATGAAAGATAAAATCAAATTATTTTTTAAACACATCAAGGATAAATACCGCGTGGTGGTTTTAAATGATAATACTTTTGAAGAGAAGGTTTCATTGCGATTAAATTTATTAGGAATTTTTATTTTAGTTGGAAGCATTACAATAGTAATGACCTTTTTGGTAATCAGTTTAGTTGCTTTTACTCCTTTACGCGAATACATACCGGGTTATGGTAATGTAGATCAGAAAAAAAGCTTAATGACTTTGGTAAATAAAGCGGATTCATTAGAAAATGCTTTAAATGCTAGAGAATGGTACATGCAAAATATAAGTAACATTGTAAACGATAGTTTAGAAAATAAACCACAAAAACCTTATAAAGATACTTTAGTAGATTATTCTAAAATTAAAACTGAACCTAGTGAGAATGACAGAGGGTTGCGAAATGAAGTAGAATCAGCAGATAAATATTCACTAAACATATCAGATAAAACTAAACCTGTAAATAGCATAAGTAATTTTGTGTTTTTTAGTCCGGTAAAAGGAATTATAACTAGCTCATTTAATTTAAAAGAAGAACATTATGGAACTGATGTAGCTGCAAAAGAAAATGAATTTATTAAATCAACTTTAGATGGAACAGTAGTTTTTTCAGGTTTCACCAATAATGATGGATACGTAATACAGGTTCAGCATAGTAATAACATCGTCAGTATTTACAAACATAACTCAGAGTTAATGGTTCGTACAGGAGATTATGTGAAAGCAGGTCGGCCAATTGCAATTGTTGGAAATAGTGGTGAAACAAGCAGTGGGCCTCATTTGCATTTTGAGTTGTGGTATAACGGAAGCCCTATTAATCCTCAGGATTATATTGTGTTTTAATATTTTCCACATGATTTAAATCTATAGTTTATGAAAATAAATTTCATTTTTAGTTTACGTTTTTTACTGCTGGTATTACCTCTTTTTTTAAGTTCAAAACTTTTTAGTCAAAAAGAAACTAGTATAAAAAAGCCCAAACTTGTTGTAGGAATTGTTGTAGATCAAATGCGTTATGATTACGTATTTAGGTATTGGGACAAGTTTAGCTCCGGTGGATTTAAGCGCTTAATGAATAATGGATTCTTCTGCAAAAACACCAATTACAATTATGTGCCTACTTATACAGGTCCCGGTCACGCATCAATTTTTACAGGTTCATTTCCTGCAGTTCATGGTATTATTGCCAACGAATGGTACGATAAAAATACAGGTAAATTAAAATATTGCACTGAAGATGCTGAGGTAAAACCAATAGGCACAGAAAACAGTTCCGGTTACATGTCGCCTAAAAATCTTTTAGTTACTACTATCGGCGATGAACTTCGTTTAAGTAGCATTCAGCAATCAAAGGTAATTGCTGTTTCATTAAAAGATCGCGCATCCATTTTACCAGCAGGACATAGTGCTAATGCTGCTTATTGGTTTGATGGAAAGAGTGGTAATTTTATTTCTTCTTCACATTATATTAGTCAATTGCCAGAATGGTTAATCAATTTTAATTCAAAAAAATTACCTAAAAATTATTTAGAAAAAGGATGGAATACTCTTTTGCCAATTTCAAATTATGTAGAAAGTACAAGTGATGATCAGGAATATGAATTAAGCCCTAACGGAAAAGAAAAAGCGATTTTTCCTTATGAATATAGTAAACAGTTGAAAGATGGTAATTATGAAATTATTCGTGCAACACCTCATGGAAATTCAATAACAAAAGATTTAGCTATTGCTGCTTTAAAAGGCGAACAATTAGGGAAATCAAATTATACGGATATGTTATGTGTGAGTTTTTCATCTACTGATTATGTTGGTCACAGTTTCGGACCTAAATCAATTGAAATTGAAGATACCTATTTGAGACTGGATTTTGACCTTCAGCAGTTTTTGACAGAATTAGATGTGCAGGTTGGAAAAGGAAACTATCTTCTTTTTTTAACTGCAGATCATGGTGCGGCTGAAGTACCGGCTTATCTAAATAGAAACAAAATTCCTGCAGGGTTGGTTGATGAGAATGAAATTGAAAAGAACCTTAAAGAATTTTTATTTAGTACTTATGGCGATTCTTTGGTTTTAAATTGCACTAACCAACAAGTGTTTTTAAATCATTTAAAAATCAAAGAAAAAAAACTGAAAGTAGGTGAGGTGCAAGAAGTAACTGCAAATTTTTTGTTGGAACAAAACGGAATTGTAGAAACATATATAGCAGAAGATTTGAAAAGTCAATCTTATATAAAAAATAGTTTTAAAGCATTGCTACAAAATGGCTATCACTTCAAAAGAAGTGGTGATGTGTTGTTCCGTTTTCCGGTTGCTTATTTTGATGCTATCATGAAAAAAGGAACTACGCATGGCGCAGAGTTCAGCTATGACACACATGTGCCTTTGTTTTTTATGGGATGGGGAATAAGAAAAGGAAGCTCGGTTAGTTCGGTTGATATTACAGATATAGCTCCAACAATTTGTACACTTTTAAATATCCCATTTCCTAATGGTTGTGTTGGTAAACCTATTGAAGATGTTTTTAAAGTAGATTAAAAAAGGTTTGTGTTAATTGTACTTCGCCATAAATTCCATGGCTTTATCTACCATATCAGGAGAACCAATAAACAAAGGAGTACGTTGATGTAATTCTTTTATTGGTAATTCCATAATTCTTCTTTTACCATCAGTTGCTTTTCCACCTGCTTGTTCAATAATAAAGGCCAATGGATTGCATTCGTATAATAAACGTAGCTTACCTTTTGGTGATTTTGAAGTAGATGGATAGATAAATATTCCACCTTTTAATAAGTTCCTGTGAAAATCAGCAACGCCACTACCAATATATCTTGATGAATAAGGTCGGTTTGTTGCTTTATCTTCTTCCTGACAATATTTAATGTATTTTTTTACACCTTCCGGAAAATGCAAATGGTTTCCTTCGTTTAATGAATAAATACTTCCTGTTTGAGGTGTTTTAATCTCCGGATGAGATAAACAAAATTCGCCAATACTGGGATCAAGCGTAAATCCGTTTACACCTTTTCCGGTTGTATACATTAACATGGTTGAAGAACCATAAATAATGTATCCTGCAGCAACCAATTCTGTACCCGGCTGAAGAAAATCTTCCAATTGTCCCGGTCCACTTAATGATTGGCGACGATAGATGGAGAAAATTGTTCCAACCGATACATTTACATCAATATTACTTGAACCATCTAATGGATCAAAAGCAACAACATACTTTGCATTTTTAGAGGCAGGGGTATCGATAGGAATGATTTCTTCGTTTTCTTCTGATGCCATTGCGCAGCATTCGCCACCTGCTTTTAATGCAGCAATAAATTGGTCATTTGCAAAAACATCCAGTTTTTTCACTACTTCTCCTTGAACATTAATATCACCAGTATCACCTAAAATTTCAACTAATCCAGCTTTATTTACTTCACGATGAACAATTTTAGCAGCAATTCCAATATCTCTTAATAATCTTGATAATTCACCTTTTGAGTAGGGGAAATCTTTTTGTTTCTCAATAATGAATTGACCTAATGTTTTTACTTTCATTTTTTATGTAGTTGAAATTAAAAAAGCGGCCATTTTAATTGACCGCTTTCTTGGTAAATATTTATTTAAAAATCGCGTTGCGCTTTATGATCCTCAATTTCAGCTAATTTCTTTAAAGCTTCAAAAACTTCATAATCAGCTCTCCCTGTAACAGCAGCAGAAACTGATTTTTTATTTTCTTTCAAATCTTTTGA
>CAZTCG010000111.1:0-3728 GCA_964612005.1 uncultured Flavobacteriaceae bacterium
TGAGCAATGCTTTTATTTTTGCATCTGTAAATCCAAAGATGATACAATCTACTGAAAATGCAGATGTGAAAAATTCAGAGAAATTTATTCGATACATTGGCATAAAGATAATGACTTTACTTTAGCATCCAAGAACCACCAATAGCAATAACATTTTTAAGTTGGGTATATTCCTGAATATTGTTTTGATTAATTCCACCTGTTGGACAAAATTTAAGTTCGGGAAATAATTGTTCATATGTGCTTAATGCTTTACTACCTCCAAATAAATTAGCCGGAAAAAATTTTAAATAATGGCAATTGTTTTCCATTGCTTGCATCATTTCACTAACAGTGCAAACGCCCGGTAAAAAAGGAATTCCACTATCATCTAGATCATGAATTAATTTTGTTGTTGAACCTGGTGAAACAATAAAATCAATAGCTAATTTTTTTAATTTTTCGATTTGTTCTTTTTTAATTACTGTTCCTGCACCAACATGAAATGAATTTTTTTCTGAATTTTTAAAATACTCAATGGCTTCCCATGCAAATTCAGTTCTTAATGTTATTTCAATTATATTAATGTTTTTTTCGGTCAAACATTTTTCAATATGGTGAATTTCTTTCTCACTATTTATGGTTGCAACAGGTATCAGTTGGTGTTGCCTTAGTATGTTATATATTCCGTTTTGTATCATATGTGTTTAAAATAAAAATGATCCGCCTTCTTCGCTGTTTGAAATGATGGAACGTAAATTTTTAAATAATCCGCGTCCGTTATCTTGTGAACTTATTTCAACTGTTCTGCTTGCTCTTTTTTCAAAATCAATTTCCAAGCAATTTAAACTGTTATTATTAATATCAAGTTCGATACTATCTCCTGATTTTATTTTGCCAATAGGTCCGTTAGATGATGCCTCAGGAGACAAATGTATAGCGGCTGGCACCTTACCTGATGCCCCGGACATTCTGCCATCAGTAACTAAAGCTACTTTAAACCCTCTGTTTTGAAGAACAGATAATGCAGGAGTTAATTGATGAAGTTCTGGCATACCATTTTGTTTTGGCCCTTGAAAAGGAAGAACAACAATGCAGTCTCTGTTTAATTCATTTTTTTTAAATGCAGCTAAAAAATCTTCCTGAGAATCAAACACTATTGCCGGTGCTTTAATATAAAAATGCTCATTGTTTACAGCGGATACTTTAATAACAGAATTACCTAAATTACCTGTAAGGCATTTTATTCCTCCGGTTGATGAAAATGGTGAATGAGCTGGTTTTAATATGCTTTCATCTATGCTATGCTCAGTGCCTGGTTTATATAGTATTTCATCATTTTGTATAAATGGTTCGTTTTTAAACTTATATAACCCTTTGCCTAAAATGGTTTGTACGTCATCATGTAATAAATTATTTTCCAGTAAGCTTTTTATTATAAAGCCCATTCCTCCGGCTGCATGAAATTGGTTAACATCTGCACCACCATTCGGATAAATTCTTGCTAATAATGGAATAATCTCAGAGAGTTCAGAAATATCTTTCCAGTCAATTAGAATACCAGCAGCTCTTGCAACAGCTATTAAATGAATAGTGTGATTGGTTGATCCGCCTGTTGCCAATAAACCAATAATTCCATTTACAATTGCTTTTTCATCCAATATTTTTCCTATAGATCTTTCTGTAGTCAAAGTTGTATTTTGAATAACTGTTTTCACAGCTTCCTCAGTCAGCTTTTCACGCAATGGCAAATCAGGATTTACAAAACTTGATCCTGGTAATTGTAAGCCCATAATTTCCAATAGCATTTGATTGCTGTTGGCTGTACCATAAAATGTGCAAGTACCTGCTGAATGATAGGAATCCGATTCTCCTTTCAAAAGCTCTTCTCTGCTAATTTTTCCTTCAGCATAATTTTGCCTAATCTTTGCTTTTTCTTCATTGCTAATGCCTGATTTCATGGGTCCACCAGGGACAAACACAGCTGGTAAATGACCAAATTGTAAAGCGCCGATTAACATACCTGGAACAATTTTATCACAAATGCCCAGAAATAAAGCTCCATCAAAAACATTATGAGAAAGTCCAACTGCTGTTGAAAGTGCAATAACATCTCTGCTTAATAATGATAATTCCATGCCGGATTGACCTTGAGTAATACCATCACACATGGCCGGAACGCCTGATGCTACTTGGGCTACACTTCCGTATTTTAATGCATAATTTCTTATTTTTTCGGGATAGTGCTCATACGTTTTATGTGCTGAAAGCATATCATTATAAGCCGTAATTATAGCAATGTTTTTAGAATGGATATCGGTTAGTTTTGTTTTTTCAGCATCCTTACAACCTGCCATTGCATGTGCAAGATTGCCACAATGCATGTTTTTTCTGGCCACATCGTTTGAGCTTGAATCTGCAATATTTTTTAAATAAGCTGTTCTGCTTTTGTCGCTTTTTAATTTTATTTTTTCTGTTATTTCAATTAATTTTTTATTCATGTGTTTTTTGAATAGAATATTGATGTAATATGTGGTTTCATCCAGGTTATAGGCAGGTTTTTAAAATCAGAATTAAATTGATTTAGTTTTTTTTCACCGGTAAAAAACAAGTAACATTTTTTTGATTCGGAAATTAATTTAGGGCTAATTGAAAATCGAATTTTAGGTTCTGTTGGTGAGTTGGTTTGAACAATATTTGCAGTTGACATCATAGCTTCGATAGATAAATTATCGTTAGGAAAAATTGAGGCAATGTGTCCATCCTCACCCATTCCCAGCAAAATGATATCACAATTATTAAACTGGTTGTAATTAAAATCAGTTGAAATAATATTTTGTTCTAAATCGAGCTCATTATTTTTTATGCCAATAAAATTGGATGTATTTATATTAGTTAATAGTGAAGTACGAATAAGTTTTTCGTTGGATGAATCATCGCTAGTATTTACATTGCGTTCATCCGTTAATCCTATAATAATTTGTTCCCAATTAATAATAGATAGATTTAGTTTTTGGTATAATGATTTAGGTGTTGATCCACCTGAAAGCAAAATTCGTGCATTTCCATTTTTCGAGATGAAATAGTTGATATCGTTAATTAATGTTTTTAATAACGAATTTTCCAATGCATTTTTGTTCTCAAACTCAGTGATCACTCTTTCCAATTTTTAGTTATCCAAGTAGTTTTATTATCAAGTATGGCGTCACCAGGCCCCCAACTTCCTGCCTCATACAATACATTATTTTGATTGGTCAGTTTCCAGTTATTGGTAATGGATTCAATCCAAATCCAAGCTGCCTGTAATTCATCCTGACTCATAAACAAGGTTTGATTTCCTCTAATTACATCTACAATTAATCGTTCGTAGGCATCAGGTAAACGTTCTTTAAATGAATCGAGGTAATCTAACTTTAAAGCAATTGGTTTATAGCGGTAACCACCAGGGCCAGGAATTTTAGTCATTTGTATCAATTCGATTCTTTCTTCTGGTTGTAAACGTATAATTAATTTATTGTTGTTGAGTTGTTCTTTGGATGGAAAAATGTTATGTCTTACTTCTTTAAAATTAATTACAATCTCTGAAAAACGTTTAGGCATTCTTTTCCCGGTTCTTAAATAAAATGGAACATCTTTCCAGCGCCAGTTATCGATGTATGTTTTTAAGGCAACAAACGTTTCTGTTTTCGAATTGTATTTTCCTATATCTTCAAGATAAGAGGAAACTTCTTTGTCAAGAACATTACCTC
>CAZTCG010000111.1:3738-6460 GCA_964612005.1 uncultured Flavobacteriaceae bacterium
GCTTTAAGTACTTTTAATTTCTCTATTCGCACATCGTTGGCATCAAGTTCCAATGGAGGTTCCATAGCCACTAAACAAAGCAACTGTAGCAAATGATTTTGAACCATATCTAACAAAGCACCACTGTTATCGTAATAAGATGCCCTTTTTTCAACTCCGATCGATTCGGCAACCGTTATTTGAATGTTATCAATGTGTTCAGCATCCCAGGCGCTTTCGAACAAATTATTTGCAAAACGCAATACCATCAGGTTTTGTACTGTCTCTTTGCCTAAATAATGATCAATTCTGTAGATTTGATTTTCTTTGAAAGCAAGAGCCACATTTTTATTTATTTCATTTGAGGAAGCTAAACTATAACCCAATGGCTTTTCCAGCACCACTTTACTTTGTTCATTGATTAAGCCATTTTCTTTTAGATTTTTGGCAATTTCGCCAAAGGCATCGGATGGAGTAGAAAAATAAAATATGGATTGTCTGTTTTTTGACTCCACAAGTTTTTCTTTTAATACCTGGTAATCTTTTTCTTCGGCTATATGTATGGGAGAAATATTCTTAAGGAATTTGTTAATTTCATTTTCTGTGAATTTAACAGTGCAATTAGTTCTTATTGCTAGCTCTAACGATTTTAAAAATTCCTCTTTATTTGAAGATTTTCTATAAATTGGAATCAATTCGTGTTTTTTATCAAATCCTTCATCCAACTCTCTTTGAAATAATGCCGGATAAATTTTTTTTAATGCTAAATCGCCATCACCTCCAAAAACTATGAAATTGTAGGGTTTGATTTCAGAATAATATTGCTTATTTAATTTATCCATTTTATACTTTTGGTTAAATATACAATAAGTAAATTAAAAATAAAAGAAGGATTTTAAAATTTTAATAAATTAATCAAACTATGAACTTTGGTTAAACATAATTCATTGATTATTTGATAGCTTAATTGATTAGCTGAACGATTTTTTTAGCCTTATTTTTTAAGAAAAATCAAATTAATTTGAGAAGTATTGTAATTTTATTGTTTACTTTTTTAAAAAAAAATAATCTAAAATTTTAACATTTAATAAAACTTTTTTATCTTTTCATCCATAATTAAAAACTAAAAACTGATAATAATCATATTTTTGAATACAATATTATAATTAATCTAAATTAATTTAATTTATTAGGTCCTACTAATAATTTACTTTTGGTTAATATAAAGTGTTTATTTGTAGTGTTTTTATGATGAATGTATAACAAATGTATGGATTGAAATAATGCTTGAATTAACATTAAAACACGAAATTTGTGACTGATTTTTTGATAAAAATCATTTTTATAAAAATTTAAATAATTATAATAAGAATTAAAAAAACAGGATTTAAAGTAATTGCAATTAAATTATGAGTAAACTTTTACAAGTTTTATCATATTTAAAAACTATTATAAGGAAATACCTAATTTTCTTAAGAGGAATTTTTTGCTTTAGTTTAAAGCGAAATGAATATCTATTTTCTGTTTTCTTAATACTATTTTCTTATTTATTTTCTACCAATCAATTATTTGGGCAAACAACCATATATAGAAGTTCTACTTCTGGTAATTGGAATTCCACAGCTACTTGGGAATCAAGTACAGATAATGGTATTAACTGGACTGCAGCATTAGTTGCGCCAAGTAGTAGTGATGGAACAATTACGATACAAAGTGGGCATACGGTTACAATTACAGCAAATGTTACAATAGATCAAACAACAATAAATTCTGGAGGTATTGTAATTCTAGCAGCAGGAACATTAACAGTTGCAAATGGTGCTGAAGCTCAGGACTTGATAATTAATGGAACTTACGAAAGAACTTCTATTTCTACTACAATGACAACTACAGGTGTTGTTTTTTGTGGTAATGGGGGTAAATACTTGCATAATGTAAATTCAGGAACAATCCCTACAATTACTTGGCATTCAAATTCAACTTTACAAATAGAACAATCAATTAATGATGATGAATTTACAGAAACATTTGGTAATGTCATTATAAATGGTTCTGCTTCATTTTCCATGTATAATTCAAGTGCTAGCACTACTATGAATATTGCTGGAAACTTAACTTTTAATTCAAGTGGTACTGTTTATATTTCGGGACCAGCTTGTACAAACACACAGACTTTAAACTTAACTGGGAATTTTATTCAAACAGGTACGGGCACTTTTATTTGTAGAAAATATACATCTAACTTAACTTTTAATATTACAGGTAATTTTTTACAATCAAATGGAACATTTACTTTAGGAGCTCCATCTGGTACTTTTAATTATAATGGTACTCTAAATATCACAGGTGATTTATCAATAACATCCGGTCAATTTAATGTTCATAAGAACAATGGGTCATCTAGCGGTATAAGTAACATAGTAAACGTAAATGGAAATTTTACTTTGTCAGGTGGAGGATTATTATTGTCTGATGAAACAGGTGCAGGAGGTAACTTAATAGTTGCCCGACTTAATATTAAAGGAAACTTTACACATACTGCTGGTACAATTTCAGAGACAGCCACTGATGCTGCTGCAATAACAAGAATCGTTTTAAACGGTACTGTTGGTACTCAAACTATTGAAAGTATTGGTCAGACTGGCAATGTTAATTTTAACGTTGCAAGTTCTAATGCACAATGTCAGGTTGCGGCAGGTAAAACATTTGTTTTAAGTAGTGGAAATATGACAGTTGCTAATGG
>CAZTCG010000112.1:0-1229 GCA_964612005.1 uncultured Flavobacteriaceae bacterium
GATTCACTTTAAATTCTTCCATCCAGTTTAAAGCCTTATCAATAGAATCAGAAAACTTTAATGGTGGAACTTCTTCTGTTATTAAATCTTTTACTAACATATAATTTAACTATGCCAAATTAAGCATTAATTTAATACTCAATGACTAACTAATCCCTAACTTTACCAAAATTTTACAAAAATTATCCATTACGATATGACAAAATTAAGTGTTAATGTAAATAAAATTGCGACCCTTAGAAATTCAAGAGGGCATGATGTACCAAATGTGTTAAATGTGGCTTTAGATATTGTGCGTTTTGGTGCCGATGGAATTACAGTTCATCCCCGGCCTGATGAAAGACATATTCGCTATCAGGATGTAAGAGATTTAAAAAAACACTTAAATGTTGAGTTAAATGTGGAAGGTAATCCTAAAGAAGAAAAATTTGTACAACTTGTTTTGGAAACTTCACCTGCCCAAGTAACATTAGTTCCTGATTCAAGCGGACAATTAACCTCCGACCATGGTTGGAATACTATTCAAGAAAACGACTATTTAAAAGAAATAATATCTCTTTTTAAGTCAAAAGGTATTCGTACTTCTATTTTTGTGGATCCTGATCCTGAACTGGTGACTGCAGCTAAATCAACAGGCACTGATAGGATTGAGCTTTATACTGAATCGTATGCGAAACATTTTTTAAGCGATAAAAAGGCGGCAATTTTTTCTTTTGTGAAAGCAGCTGAAGTTGCTAACGAACTTGAAATGGGAATAAATGCCGGACATGATTTAAGTTTAGAAAATTTAAATTACTTCAGCTTATCTATTCCTCAACTACTTGAGGTTTCAATAGGCCACGCATTAATTGCAGATGCTTTATATTATGGCTTAGAAAATACAGTTCAATTATATAAAAGATGCCTGGTTTAAATCTTAATTTGTACTCAAATAATTCATAATTTACTGTTTTTATAATCCGAAAAATTATTACCTTAGAATCTTAAAATTTTATCTATGTTAAAATATTGTATTCTTTCGTGTTCCATCCTTTTTAGCAATGAAATAATTAGTAATCCTATTTCAACAGGATCAAGCCATATTAGCTCAAATTTTGATTTAGGAGCTAAAGATATTGTTAAGTTAGAAAGAGGTAAACAATTTTTATTTGGTGGCAAATACAAACAAGCGCTAGGAACTTTTAAACAAATTGTTGCAACAAATCCTGAAGCTGGAATAGCGCTTCACT
>CAZTCG010000112.1:1239-6401 GCA_964612005.1 uncultured Flavobacteriaceae bacterium
TGATTCTTCTTTAATAAGCTTACAAAAAGCACTGGATACAAAAAACGTAAAAAGTGAATCTTTGTATTATCTTGGACTAATTCATTTTGAAAAATTGAAATTTGATGAGGCTATTAATTATTTTAACGAATATAAATCAAAGTTTAACGAAAAAAAATTACCCGAATACGATGTTGAGGTGTTAATTAGTCATTGCAACAATGCAAAGTTTTACAAAGATCATCCGGTAGATGTTAAGGTTGCAAATGCAGGCACAACTATCAATTCAAAGTTTGATGATAAAGCAAAATTGGTGTTTAGTTCCAGAAGACCTTTAACAACTGATGCTCCAATGGATGTTGAAGGAGATGGAAAATATTTTGAAGATATTTATATTTCTGATTGGGATAGTGCATCGGCTAATTGGAAAGATGCTCATCCTATTCCGGGTGAAGTTAATGTAGCTGGAGCACACGATGCATGTACGAGTATCAGTGCTGACGGACATCAGGTATTTATTTACAGAAATAATATGACAGATCCGGAGGCCGTGGGCGGAAATATTTTTGTATCAAAAGCAACAAATAACAAATGGAAAAAACCGGTATCACTTGGGAAACCTATTAATTCAAGCTACTGGGAAGGTGGCGCATGTATTTCACCTGACGGAAGTACAATTTTCTTTACAAGTGAACGTAAAGGCGGAATTGGTCATTCAGACATCTGGAAAGTAACGCACAAAACAAAAACAGAATGGAATAAGCCCGAAAATTTAGGCCCAGAAATTAATACCGAATTTGATGAAGGAGGTATGTTTTTGTCTCCGGATGGAAAAACACTTTTCTTCTGTTCTAACGGTCATAACTCAATGGGAGGTCAGGATATTTTTAAAAGTGTTTTTGAAAACGGTAAATGGTCTAAGCCAGTTAATTTAGGTTATCCAATTAACACAGAAAAAGACGATAAGTCATTTACTATCTCTGCTGATGCACAAACCGGTTATTTTTCGAGTAACCGCGATGGCGGTAATGGAGAATATGATATTTATAAAGTTGATTTAAGTAATTATGCGGTTTTAGAAAATAATTTTAAAGCACCTTTTAATCCGGCAGGTTTAAGTATACTAAAAGGTGTTATTAGAGATGATTATGAGGGTTCAGGATTAGAAGCTGCAGAAGTTAGTGTTGTGAATGAAAAAGGCGAATTAATTTCTAAAACATTCACCAACGAAAGAGGAGAATATTTCTTTACCATTCCTGGAGATCATGAATATACTGTAAAAGCAGAGAAAAAAGGTTATAATGAAAAAACAGAGAAAGTAATGTTGCAGTTAGGTAAAAGAGGCAGCACATTCTCTATCGAAAAACAATTTTTGCTAAAAAAGAAATAATAATTCACTGAAATTATTTGATCATAATTTCAGTGATTAATTCTCCATCCGTCCATTCGTTTATTTTTTCAAGAAGATTTGATTTTTGCATTATCAATTCGTTTCTAACTGCAGGGGAATCAATTTCGAGGAATAAACGAGAACCAGAAAAATAAAGATGTTTAGTATGTTTTGAAAAAAGTGGACCAACCAACTTTTCCCAGTTACCAATAATGTTGGCCTGATTAAGTTTTGTATCTAACTTGTTCTCCTTTAAAAACTGCTGTAGTACTTCGCCTATAGTTTGTTGATTACTTTTTCTCATTACTGCTCATTAATTTTTCCCTGTTCAACATGAAATAATTTTGCACTTAAGCTCTCACCTGAAAATAATTCTTTAATTCGTTCTTTGTGAGTATCAGTTATAAAAACTTGACCAAAATCTTCACCTGCAACTAACTGAATTAATTTCGAAAATCTGCGTTCATCAAGTTTATCATATACGTCATCTAATAGCAATAGGGGAGAAGTGTTTTTTGTTTTTTTTATGAATTCGTATTGAGCAAGTTTTAAGGAAAGCAAATATGATTTTTGCTGACCTTGAGAAGCAAACTTTTTTAAACTGTTGCCGTTTAATTTAAAGTCAATATCGTCTCGGTGGATACCCACTGTGGTATGCTCTAAAACTCTATCTTTTGCTAAAGATGTTATAAGCGCCGTTTTATAATCTTTTTCTTTCAGTGAAGATTCATAATGCAGTTCAACTTGTTCGTTGGATTCGGCAATGAATTCGTAATTTTTTAAAAATAAAGGAGCAAACTCGTGCAAGAATTCAAGTCGTTTGTTTAAAATCCCTGAGCCATGAATTACCAATTGCTCATCCCATAAATCCAAGCTTGTTGCATCAAAAAACTGAGCTTGTTTAAATTGCTTTAATAAAGTGTTACGTTGTGCAAGAACATGATTGTAAGCAATTAGCTTTTCGAGATAAACTTTATCGTATTGCGAAATAATACTATCAATAAATTTACGTCTCATTTCGCTACCGCCATTAATGAGTTCACTGTCGGAAGGAGAAATCATGACCAAGGGATACAAACCAATGTGTTCGGATAAACGTTCGTATTCTTTTTTATTGCGTTTAAATTGTTTTTTCTGATTGCGTTTTACACCACATACAACTTCATCCGTTGCGCCATCTTTTAAAAACAAACCTTGAATCATAAAAAAGCCCTGCTCTTGGCGAATATTTTGGCTATCAATAGGGTTAAAAAAACTTTTTGAAAATGAAAGGTAATGTATAGCATCCAGTAAATTGGTTTTTCCCATGCCGTTATTACCGGTAAAGCAATTCAGCTTTGATGAAAACGTTAATTTGGCGTCTTCATAATTTTTAAAATTAATGAGGTGAATTTCTTTCAGATGCATGATTGCAAATGTACGAGTTTAATACGCTATGCATCTTTTAAATTATGGAATGTGGATAATTTTAAAGAAGTAAATAATAGGATTTAAATTGTTTTTTCAACTTGGTCATACACCTAGTTTTATATGTACTTAAGGCCAAAATGAACTGCTATTATAATTGGAAAAAAAAAGAAATAGCTATTAGTAACGAGAAATATTTATTACGAAAATCAAAGTTTTTTGCACTTCTCGGAAGACGAAGAATAGGTAAAACCTTTTTAGTAAGAAATTTATTTGAAGGGAAATTTACTTATAAACTTACTTGTCTTGCATTACTAAATTTGAGTGAACTACTTGCTAATATGGAAGCATTTAAATTAAAATTAAAAAACCGCTCATTGAGCGGTTTTTTGTTGATTTTTTAGTGAGGTTTTTTCTCGTCTTTATGTTCAGCTTTGTGATCGCCTTTATGCTCGTCTTTGTGATCAGCTTTATGGGCATCTTTATGTTCTGCTTTCTTATCGTCTTTGTGGTCACCTTTATGCTCGTCTTTGTGAGCTTCCTTTGCATGAGCTTTTTTTGCAGGGTCTTCCTGTGCTTTTAATGTTGATAAAGAACCTAGCAATAATGCTACTGATAGAGATAAAACTAATTTTTTCATAACAAATAATTTTTGGTTTCCTCTAAATAACTAAATTAAAATTAAAAATGCAAATCGTACCTGTTTTAATTTAATCATGAAAATAAATTCCTTTCGGTATTTCCTTATAAATCACTAAATTCGCGCACCAAAAATTTTACAATGATTACAGCTGAAATGCCTGTTAAATATGACAGAAAAAAACACAAAGACGAAACACTTTTAACGCTTTATAAAAATATCCTTAAGCCACGAATGATTGAAGAAAAAATGTTGATTTTACTTCGTCAGGGAAAAATTGCAAAATGGTTTTCAGGTATTGGTCAGGAAGCTATTTCTGTTGGTTTGGCAACAGCATTAAATAAAGAAGAATTCATTCTCCCCATGCACCGAAATTTAGGTGTATTTACAACGCGTGGCATTCCTTTAAACAGATTATTTTCTCAATTCACCGGTAAGCCGGGTGGATTCACAAAAGGTCGTGATCGTTCGTTTCATTTCGGCACACAGGAGTATAAAATTGTTGGCATGATTTCACACTTAGGGCCTCAAATGGGTGTAGCTGACGGAATCAGTTTAGCAAACAAGCTAAAAAACAATAAGCATGTAACTGCTGTGTTTACAGGTGATGGCGCAACAAGCGAGGGAGATTTTCATGAAAGCATGAATGTGGCAGCTGTTTGGGATTTACCGGTTATTTTTATTATTGAAAATAATGGTTATGGTTTATCTACGCCAAGCAGCGAGCAATTTAAATGCAAGCAATTTATTGATAAAGCTATTGGATACGGTATTGAAGGTGTTCAGGTTGATGGAAACAATGTGTTGAAAGTTTATGAAACTGTTAAACGCATAGCAGAAGATATTCGTGAAAAACCTCGTCCGATTTTATTGGAGTGTATTACCTTCCGTATGCGTGGGCACGAGGAAGCATCTGGAACCAAATACGTTCCAAAAGAGTTGTTTGATGTGTGGGGCAAAAAAGATCCTGTTCAGAATTTTGAACGCTTTTTATTGGATGAAGGTGTGCTGACAGAAGAACTCATTGAAAACATTCGTGCAGAATTTAAAAAAGAAATTGAATCCGGTTTGGAAATTACGTTCAACGAACAAATTCCTACACCAAATACAGCACTTGAATTACACGATATGTATAAACCTTTTGAATTGAGCAATTCAAGTCAAACAGGAAATAAAACATCAAAACGATTTATTGATGCCATTTCTGAAGGCATGCGCCTGGCAATGAAAAAGCACGATAATTTAGTGTTGATGGGACAAGACATAGCAGAATATGGCGGGGCTTTCAAAATTACTGATGGTTTTGTAGATGAATTTGGTAAAGCAAGAGTTAGAAATACACCTTTGTGTGAATCGGCGATTTTAGGTGCCGGTTTTGGTCTAAGTATAAACGGACACAAAGCAATGGTGGAAATGCAGTTTGCTGATTTCGTATCAGAAGGCATTACGCAAATTGTAAATAATTTAGCAAAATCACATTACCGTTGGGGGCAACATGCAGATGTTGTTGTGCGAATGCCAACAGGTGCAGGTGTTGCAGCCGGACCATTTCATTCACAAAGCAATGAAGCTTGGTTTTTTCATACTCCCGGTTTAAAAATTGCTTATCCTGCATTTCCTTCGGATGCAAAAGGATTATTGTTAAGTGCATTTGAAGATCCAAATCCTGTTTTATTTTTTGAACATAAAGGCTTGTACAGAAGTATTACAGAAGACATTAGCGATGATTATTATACCATTCCTTTT
>CAZTCG010000113.1:0-242 GCA_964612005.1 uncultured Flavobacteriaceae bacterium
TGCTGTTTAAAGGAAATTTTGTTGTTTATTGAAATTTTATTGATGATAATAATTCAGTAAAATCAATTGCTTACCTCTCCATTTTCAATTGCCTCATAAAGTAACTTGTGAATTCTACTTCTGATGCCACTTTTTGTGATTTTTTTATTCTCTGCATCTGGGTAAACGCGATTAGTTAGTATCACAACAATTAATCCATTAGAAGGATCTGCCCATGTAAATGTTCCGGTAAAACCACTATG
>CAZTCG010000113.1:252-6375 GCA_964612005.1 uncultured Flavobacteriaceae bacterium
GTCCAAAACTTTCTGCTGAACATTCCTTTGTCACAGGGCTGTCTTTATTAGTATTCATCTCTGGCTTATCAAAACACAATCCTCTTCTGTTGGTTGGGCAAAAAGCACATTTGCGTGTAAATTCTTCTACCACCTCTTCGCTGATGTAACTAACACCATTGTATTTCCCTTTATTTAAAAAAAGTTGCATTACCACTGCTACATCTTTAGCTGTTCCAAATAAACCTGCATGCCCAGCAATACCTCCAATCATAGCTGCACCTTGATCGTGTACATCACCATGTATCAATTGTTTTCTAAAATTCTTGTCATTTTCGGTAGGAACAATGTTCTTAATATTAAAATAATCACGTGGTAAATAACGTAAGTTAACTCCAAGTGGTTTGTAAAAAGTTTCCATCAAATACTGATCATATGATTTACCGGTAATTTTTTCTGCAATTTTTAAAATGTAATAATAACCTAAATCACTATATAAATACTCACCTTTCTTTTCTAAGTTACTTTCAGTAATTCGCTTGTAAATGCTATCTGTATAATGTTTTTTGATGTATAAATTTTCTGCAACTCGTGTAGGAAATTCTTTACTTTTTTTGGTATCATAACATCCATGTTTATATTCATTTTTCTTAGTCATGGTTTTTTGATAAAAAGGTAACCAAGCCTGTAATCCTGCCTGATGACTAATCATCTCACGAATTTTAATATCTGCTTTATTACTTCCTTTTAATTCAGGTAGGTAATAAACCAACGTACTATCTAAAGAAATTTTTCCTTCGTCTACTAGCCTCATGATAACTAAAGATGAAGCAAGTATTTTAGTCAGCGATGCTAAATCATATATGCTTGAATCAGTTACTCGTGTATCATATTTATCATATGTAAATCGTCCGAATGATTTGTTGTAAATGGTATTACCATCTTTTAATGCTAGAACCTGACAGCCAGGAAATGCGCCATCATTTATTCCCGCTAAAACAACACTGTCAATTTGCTGTAGTTTATTTTGAAGTAGTTGTTTAGGTTTTGGTTTTACCGGATAGGCACAAAAACTTTCTTGAGTTTTACTCATTTCAATTCCAGTATTTATCTTAAAAATTCCAGTACTTACAGGTAGTTTACCATTTATTGCTAAAGCTCCAATTATGGCATCTGCAGCAGCTTTTTGAGAGAAACGATTGTATTCATACAATTCAAAAACAGCAGCATGTTGATTTAGGTTTTTGAATTTACTTAACAAATATGGATTAGAAAAAAATACCGAAATGGTTGGTTTAATTTTGGCAACAGAATCAATAAAAGAAATACTTTCATTGCTTACTCCAAAATTATCATAGGAGCGATTATTTGTTTTATTTACCTCAAGAATTATTACATCATATTTTTTTAATTTTTTTAATACGGTATCTCTTTCTTTTTTTAATGCCTTATGTGTTAATCCAAAAAAATCAGCTTTAACAAAGTTATTCATGTATTTGTTGAATTGATCTTTTTCATAATTACCAACGGATACAATGGCTATTTTTTTTGTTTCATCTTTTTTCAGGGGAATAATATTTGCTGTATTTTGAAGCATAGTAACAGAAGCGTTTGCTAAAGCCTGATTTAAAGAATCAGAAGCATCGGTATTTAGGTTTTTATAAATAGTTTTTTCTCTTACAAATTGTTTTTTGTTTAAGCCACACCAGAATTTTGCTTTCAATATTTTTTTGCAACGTGCTTCTACTTCTTCTTGTGTTATTTCACCTTTTGCAATACATTTTTTAATTTCTTCAATGGCCACCGGAACATTTTCAGAGAATAGCAAAACATCGTTACCTGCTACTAATGCTTTTGCGTCTACAATTCCTGGGGCATTATATTTACTTGCCCCTTTCATGTTTAATGCATCAGTAAAAACAAGTCCTTTAAATTGCATTTGTTGTTTTAGTAAATCACTTACGATGTATTTAGACAAAGTACTCGCTTGGTTTTTAGTGGTATCTAAAGATGGAATATATAAGTGAGCAACCATTACACTTGCTACATTTTTAGAAAATAATTCTCTAAATGGATACAACTCTAAGCTATCTAAACGCTCCCACGGATGTTTAATGGTTGGTAATGTTTTGTGTGAATCAGAATCAGTATCTCCGTGTCCGGGAAAGTGTTTACAAGTTGCCATAACACCAAAATCTTGCATTCCATTCATGTACATTTCTGCTTTGCGGGCAACAGCAAATTTATTTTCACCAAACGAGCGCATTGAAATTACCGGGTTATTAGGGTTATTGTTGATGTCTATATCTGGCGCAAAGTTTACATGTATGCCCATTAATTTACATTCTCTTGCAATTTGATTCCCCATTAAATAAATTAACGAGTCGTTTTGAATTGCACCTAATGTCATCTGTTTAGGATATTGTGGAGTGCTATCTAATCGCATGGCTAAACCCCATTCGCCATCTATACTAATCATTAAAGGAGTTTTTGCACGGGTTTGATAATAGTTGGTTAATTTAGCCTCACGTACCGGTCCACCTTGCATAAAAATCAATCCTCCAATGTTATATTTTTCTATTAATTCACGGATTTCACGCACATGCTTATTGTCTTTATTGGAATAAGCAGCCACCATAAACAATTGGGCAATTCGTTCATCTGGTGAAAGCGAATTAAAAACAGAATCCACCCATTTTGATTCAATTTGCCAAAAAGGTGGATCTTGATGTGTTTGTTTTTTGTTTGTTGTGTGCAATACAAACGAAACACTTAAAAAAACTAAAAGTAATAGACTGATTTTTGCAATGATATATCTCATGATACGAAGTTAAAAAGCAACACAATTAAAAACCGTGCCTGAGATTTATGTTTTTAACAAGTTTGAGTGAACAATCCCGATATAATTTGATTGTAATAAAGGCAGCTACTAAATTACAATAAATCCTTTATTGCACCCTCAATTTCAGGAAATTGAAACTGAAAAGGAATGTTGCATGTTTTTTCTGCACTAATGGCCGAACCCTCTGTAACCATTACAGCCATTTCTCCTAACATCAACTTCAACATAACGCTCGGGACATTAGGTAAAAAAAATGGTTTCTTTAATTGCTTTGCAATAGCTTGATTTAATTGGAGATTGTTTACCGAATTTGGTGTAACACCATTAAAGATTCCATTTACGCTTTCATTACAAATGGCTTCGTAAAAAAGAGATACGATATCATTAATATGTATCCATGGAATAACTTGTTTGCCGGAACCAATTGCTGCCCCAACTCCTAATTTAATAGGTGTTAGTAATTTGGGCAATGCTCCGCCTTCATTACTCAAAACAACGCCGGTTCGGATAATTACCTTACGGATAGTTGTATTCAGCTTATGATATTCATTTTCCCATTTCACACACACATCAGCCATAAAGTCATTTCCTGGTAATTCATTTTCTGCATATATTTTATCGGTTGTAATAGCACCATAAAATCCAATTGCCGAACCTCCAACAAAAGTTTTTATTTGTCCTAATCGTTTATTTGCTTCATTGATTAACAAGGAAGAGGAAACTATCCTGCTTTCAAAAATTTCTTTTTTGCGTTTTGTTGTCCATCTTTTATCAGCAATGCCAGCACCGGCAAGATTTACGATTACATCAATGTTTTCAAATGCTCGTTCGTCTATCCATTCCTTTGATAAATCCCATTGGTAACATTTTATTTCTGAGCTTAAGTTTTCTTTTCTGCCTAAATGAACAACAGAATGTCCTTTTTGCAAAAGCAATTTACTTAATGCTCTGCCAATTAATCCCGAACCACCGCTAATTAATACATTTGCCATAAATAAAAAACTTAAATTTGTTGAATCTAAAAGTATGGAAAATAAAATATATGATAAGCACATTTTTGTTTGTAATAACGAACGAAAAAATAATGAACGAAGAAGTTGCGGTGAGCAGCATGGATTAGAGTTGGTAGCCGCTTTCAAAAAACAGTTGAATGATAAAAAATTACCACTTCAAATTCGTGCTCAAAAATGCGGTTGCCTGGGCATTTGTGATTTTGGACCAACCATTGCCATTTATCCGGAAGGGACATTTTACGTGAATGTGCAGTTGGATGATGTGTCCGAAATCATTGAGCAACATATCATTCAAAATAAACCTGTTGAACGCTTATTGCTGAAGAAAAATGGATAAGGATGAAATTGAAATTTATTTCAACAATCAACAGGTGATTGATCATTTGCTTCGACAGTTAGAGAAAGATCTTGAGATTGAAAATAATTCCCTCACTTGTCAATTTGAAAATGGAAATTTGTTTGAGAAAATACACACTTTGATTTTGCCTGTCGTTGAAAAAAACATACAACAGAATTACGGTAATTTTATCAGCAAACTTTACCGCATTGATGTAAGTGAACAGAAAATTAGTGATGCCTTGAAAAATAAATCATCATCTGATTATGCTGATGTTATTACCAAATTAATTTTACAAAAAGAAATGCAAAAAATTATAACAAGATTAGTGTATGCAAACAGGAACAATACTTCAAATTAGAAAAGGGAATCAGCAAGATTTACCCGAAGTTTTGGCATTAATAAAAGAATTGGCAACCTACGAAAAAGCTCCTGATGAAGTAGTGGTAACAGTTGAAGAAATGCAAAATTGGGGATTTGGAAAAGACAAGGTGTTTGATTTTTTTGTGGCCGTTAACGAAGATAAAATTGTAGGTCTCGCACTGTATTATTTTAAATACTCAACCTGGAAAGGTCGATGTTTGTTTTTAGAAGATATTATAGTTACCGAGGCATTTCGTGGCAAAGGCTTAGGGAAAAAATTATTTGAAAAAGTGGCCAAAGTTGCAAAAATGGAAAAAGTGAAACGCATGGAGTGGCAAGTATTGGATTGGAATGAACCCGCCATCAATTTCTACAAAAAATATCCAAGCCACTTTGATGGCGAGTGGATCAATTGTAAACTAACTGATAAAGAATTAATGAGTTTTTAAAATGAAGATATTTAAGTTTGGAGGGGCATCAGTAAAAGATGCCAATGCAGTAAAAAATGTTGCACTAATTTTAAATAAGTATGTAAACGAACAACTCATTGTAGTTGTTTCTGCAATGGGAAAAACAACCAATGCCCTGGAAAGATTAGCAGAAGCCTATTTTTATAAAAATGGAAATGCCGATCAAATTTTAGAAGAAATTAAAACCTATCATTTTGGAATTGCAGAACAACTAATACCAAACAGACAACATCCTTTTTTTGATGAACTGGAAAATCTGTTTGTAGAGATTAAGTGGGCAATTGAGGATGAACCCACAGCAAAATACAATCAGGAATACGATCAGATAGTTTGTATGGGAGAATTGATTTCTACAAAAATTATTTCGGCCTACTTAAACGAAATCGGTTTAAAAAATAAATGGTTAGATGCACGTGGCATTATACAAACCGATAACACGTATCGTGAAGGAAAAGTTGATTTTACATTAACCGAGCAGTTGGTAAAAAAAGACGTCCTTCCTTTATTTAATTCAGTTAACATTACCATTACACAAGGGTTTATAGGTGGCACTTCCGAGAATTTTACAACCACATTGGGTAGGGAAGGCTCTGATTACACTGCAGCAATAATGGCTTATTGCACCAATGCAGAAAACGTAACCATCTGGAAAGATGTGCCCGGTGTTTTGAATGCCGATCCAAAATGGTTTGACAATACCATTAAAATCAGTGAACTTACTTATCAGGATGCCATTGAATTAACTTATTATGGTGCAACGGTAATTCATCCAAAAACAATTAAGCCATTACAAAATAAAGGTATTGAGTTGCATGTGCGTTCGTTTATACACCCTGATGAACCCGGAACTGTAGTTAAAGAATCGGGTAGAAAATTACCTATTCCTTCATTTATCTTTAAGATAAATCAAGTACTGGTTTCTATGCAACCCAAAGATTTTTCATTCATAGCCGAAGAAAATTTAAGCAGCATTTTTGAAGTAGTTTTCCGATTAGGGATTAAAGTACACATGATGCAATTGTCGGCAATTAATTTTTCATTTTGTACTGATTATGACAAAGAAAAAATGGATGAGTTTATCAATACCATGCAAAACGAATACAAAATACTTTTCAATGA
>CAZTCG010000114.1:0-6372 GCA_964612005.1 uncultured Flavobacteriaceae bacterium
ATACTATCTTATAATTACATAATTCGAATCTCATTAATCATCATCAGCTTGTTAATAGTTTTTGCATGTATCTTATTTTGTAATAATTGAAAAAATTATTTTTACAAAAGTGAAAGCAGGTTTTATTTATACACCTATTGAATACTTAAAAGGTATTGGGCCGCAGAGGGGCGAGCTGCTCCGTAAAGAGCTTAATATTTATACGTTTTATGATTTAATAACCTATTATCCATATCGCTATATTGATCGTACACAATTTCAAAAAGTAAACGAAATTAACGAGGAAACTACGTTTGTTCAACTGAAAGGTAGAGTAGTGCGAATAGAAACCATAGGTTCAAAACAAAGTAAACGTTTGGTAATTACATTTAAAGATGATACTGGATTTATAGAGTTGGTATGGTTTAAAGGTTTAAAATGGTTAGAGGGAAAGTTTAAACCGGACACTGATTATGTTGTTTTTGGAAGGGTAAATCCGTTTAATGGAAGGTTTTCTATTCCACATCCTGAAATGGATGAACTGAATGAATTTAATACACGTACAGTTAATGTGCTTCAGCCCAGATATAATAGTACAGAAATTTTAAAAAATAGAGGTCTTGACAGTAAGGGAATTTTAAAAATACAGGAAGCACTAAATCAACAATTAAATTTTGTAATTACAGAAAATTTATCCGAGCAAATAAAACAAAAATTTCAGTTAATAGATAGGGAATTAGCTTGGAAGCAAATACATTTTCCTGCAAATCAAGCTTTATTAAATCAGGCAGAACGAAGATTGAAATTTGAAGAACTTTTTTTTATTCAGCTGAAACTTTTAAAAAGTAAGAATTACAGAAAACAACACAGTAAAAGTTTTCCATTTACAAAAATAGGCGATGCCTTTAATGGTTTTTACCAATCGCATTTACCATTTCCATTAACAAATGCCCAGAAAAAAGTAATCAAAGAAATTCGACTTGATCTTGCAAAAGATATTCAAATGAACAGGTTATTGCAAGGCGATGTAGGAAGCGGAAAAACAATTGTTGCATTATTATGCATGTTAATGGCCATTGATAATGGATTTCAGGCATGTTTGATGGCACCAACAGAAATTTTAGCTACTCAGCATTTTGAAAGTTTGTCGACACTTTTAAAAAACATGAATCTAAAAGTTGCTCTATTAACAGGCAGCATAAAAGGTAAAACAAGAAATCAATTATTGGAACAATTACAAACCGGACAAGTAAACATATTAGTTGGAACACACGCATTAATAGAAGATCCGGTTGTTTTTCAAAATTTAGGTTTGGCAGTAATTGATGAGCAGCATCGATTTGGAGTAGAGCAAAGATCAAAATTACATAAGAAAAACACTATACCACCTCATGTATTAATCATGACGGCAACACCAATTCCAAGAACCTTATCTATGACCTTTTATGGCGACTTGGATGTTTCTGTTATTGATGAATTACCACCAGGAAGAAAGCCCATTAAAACAATTCACATGCACGATGGTCAGCGTTTGCGAATGTTTGGTTTTATGAGAGAGCAAATTTCTTTAGGAAGACAGGTTTATGTTGTTTATCCATTAATAAAGGAATCTGAAAAATTGGATCTTAAAAATTTAGTGGAAGGATTTGAATCTATACAGCAAGAATTTCCATTGCCTGATTATAGAATTAGCGTGGTTCATGGAAAAATGAAAAATGAGTTGAAGGATTTTGAAATGCAACGTTTTGTAAAAGGCGAAACGCAAATTATGGTAGCTACCACAGTAATTGAAGTTGGCGTGAATGTGCCTAACGCATCCATAATGATTATTGAAAACGCTGAGCGTTTTGGCTTATCTCAACTGCATCAGTTAAGAGGAAGAGTAGGGAGAGGGGCAGATCAATCGTATTGTATTCTAATGAGCACTTACAAGCTTTCAAGAGAAAGTAAAATACGAATGGAAACTATGTGCCGCACTAACGATGGATTTGAAATTAGTGAAGTTGATATGAAACTACGAGGACCTGGTGATATTGAGGGCACACAACAAAGCGGTATTATTGATTTAAGAATTGCCAACTTAGCCACCGATCAAGAGCTATTAATTGCTGCTAGAAATGCAGCACAACAATTAATTGATGATGATCCTGATTTAATTAAGCAAGAAAACCAACAGATGAAATTGTTTATTGATGAACGTGCACAGCAAAAATTAAACTGGAGTAAGATTGCGTAGTTACACAGTTACATTAATAAAACTATTACAGTTTAATTAATTTTATGACCTCAGTAGTAGTATTAGAGTTTAATTTTAAATAATAAACTCCCTTCTCAAAAATACTTAAATCAATAACTGAATTATTCTTATCTATACTTGTTTTTATAACAACATCGCCTTTTGATGAAATTACTTCAGCATTAATAATTAAATTGTTAGAGTTAAGTTCCACATAAAATTTATCGTTACTTGGATTAGGATAAACTTGAATTGCGTTAGAATTTACTAATTGATTTTTTATGCCAACTGTTCTGTTATTTCTGATATTTGATTTTGATTTTACTACTGTTGTTTGAGTTTCATTATTCCCATCAAATCTTAAAGTTGGTGTACATTGAATGGTCCAATTTGTATTAGTTCTCCAACTACCCGTATTACTAAATAAAGAAAAATCAGGATCAATATAAGAAGTGTCATTTGGGCCAACAGACAAAACGGGTGCCCATAAATTTGTAGAATTATTATCTCGTACACATACAAATCCATTTAATTGAGGAATTGGAGTGGGTGAGCCTTCAATTTGATAATGTGACCAACTGAAAAAATCATTGTTTTGGTTAAAAAACATAGTTTGATGAAATGGACTTAAATTACTTTCAACACTGCAATTATTTTTAACAGATAATTTATATTTCCATGATTTTAAATTAGGATCTCCATTTCCTGCTGGATAAATTACTCTGTTGGTATCGGCAAACATGCTCATTGAATCAAAAGGTATTCTACCTACAGGCAAATAATTATTTAATGTTATTTCTCTATAAACAATAAAAGTATCACCAACTGAGTAATTTGATTTATCCCAGAAAATAATATTATGTGTAGAAAAGTCATCAACAGTTACCAAACATATAGATGGTGTAACAGGTGTAACAGCATTTAGATTAGCTAATGCTACGATTGAATCCTTATAACAATTATTGGCATCCTGAACAGATATAGTATAATTTCCGGCAGATAAATTAGTAAAATTACTACTTGATGAAGCTCCCTGACTATTTAAACTATATACGTATGGAGAAGTTCCTCCAACTACAGCATTAACAGAAATCGATCCGTTACTTTGATTGCAGCTTTCATTTGTTAATGTCAAATTAATTGAATTCGGATTAGGGTTTACTGTAATTGAGAAAAACTGATCTGGTCCTATACAATTATTTATAGTTGTTGCATGTACGCTAATAAAGCCACTTAAAGCACTGTTTCCTGAATTATTACTTATAAAAGATGGAATATTGCCGTTTCCTGATGATGGTAATCCAATTCCTGTTTCAGTATTTGTCCAATAAATAAAAGCATCATTTGGTATAACATTAAAATTTACAGCATTAGTTTGTTCTCCTTTACAAAGAACTTGATCAGGAACGGAGTTTATTATTGGAACAGGATAAGCTACGAAGTTAATTATTGTAGAATTTCCAACACAACCTGCATAAGTAGGGGTAACAGTAATGAGCGAAGATAAAATACCTCCGGGAATACTTTGAATTAAAAAACTTGGAATGTTTCCTTGACCGCTTGAAGCCAATCCAATTTGCGGGTTATTGTTAGTCCAGTTAATTATCGATGTTGCAGGTACTACATGAAAAGGTTGAAAATATGCTGTTTGTAATTGACATAGACTTAAATTAGTAATTGCATTTTGTAAATATGGAACAGGTTTTACATTAATTAAAAAACTAAAAGGTGCACTAATGCATGAATTTGAAGCTGTTCCAACAATAGTAATTGCTGCATCTTTTGGAACAGTGTCATTATTTACAACGATAAAAGGAGGAATGCTTCCACTTCCATTTGAAGCTAAACCGATAGATGATTCAGTGTTTGTCCATTCAAAAATTGTGTTTTGTATGTTAGAAGTAAACGTAATTGTTTCTGTTGTATCATTTGCACAAATACTTATGTTATTGATTGGATTTAAAATTGGGGTTTCTTTTACTACTACCGTTGATGAAAATGTATTGCTACAAACTCCTTCAGAGGATGTTAGTGTTACCGTATATGTACCTGCATTATTATATGAATGATTTTGTGGAAGAGTTGATGTAGTTGGTATGGTATTAGGTGTTCCATCACCAAAATTCCAACTATATTGAGTTATTCCTGATGTTACTCCTGTTGAAGTTGGCTCAAATGAAAAGTTATTATTTAAAAGACATTGAGATGATGGTGTATTAAAACTTGATACAATATTGCAATTAAGTGGTAAACTGGTTATTGTTATATCATCCAAACGAATTCGATCTCTTGATCCTGTTGTGCCAGAGGACATAAAATATAACCATCTTACTTGAACAACTGATTGATTATCTGCATCAGTAGGAATTAAAACATCTGTAAATGTTTGAGCTGCAGTATTTAATTGAGCTGTGTTTGTACTATAGGTAGTAGCACTAATGTTATTCCAAGGTCCAGAAATTCCAACGCGATATTGTAGTGTAACGGAATTTCCTCTGGACCCATTTTGTCCAAGCTCTGCTGCCGTCCAAGTAATTTTTAAATTTTGTCTGTTTGTTGAATTAACACTTATACATATTGCTCCTAAATTATTAGTGCTTGAATTTAAAATACTTAATCCTGATGATATCTCATTTCTTATACTTCCTGTAGTTGATGCTGCTGTACTAGCAGTTAAAGGGAAATCCGCACTTGCATCTGTTGTTATAGTTGCATTTGGTTCGGCACTAAATTTCCAACCTTGCATAGATGTAGGATAGGTAATTGTTGTGCCTGCAGTAAATCCTGAAAATGTAAAATCACTCAATGATAAATCGTGAGGAGATGGATTTGATTGGGCAATTATTTTTGAAGAGAAAAATAAAACTAATAGAGTAAAATAAAATTTTAATTTGGTAAAACTATGTTTCATATGAGTAAATATTTTAATTTTAAGTTATCGTCAAATTTAAGTAATAATGCTAAAATTAATAAGTTTATTTTTTTCTATTTTAGAAGAAATTAGAAAATGATATTAAAATTAATTTCAAGTTTTTATAATTCAATTTAATTATATTTACTCATCTTATTTTATATAAATGAATACACTTCAAAATTACGCCTGCGGACAATGGGTTGCAGGAGCAGATAACGGACAACAATTATTTAATGCCATTACTGGCGATGTAGTAGCTACTGCTAGCAGTAAGGGCTTGGATTTTGCTAAAATGTTGGATTATTCCAGAACAGTTGGCGGTCCGAAATTGCGCAAAATGACCTTCCAGGAAAGAGGTTTGATGCTGAAAGCACTTGCACTTCATTTATTGAGTAAAAAGGAATTATTTTATAAAATATCCTGGGCAACCGGTGCCACGCGCATTGATAGCTGGGTAGATATTGAAGGTGGCATTGGTAATTTATTTACTCACGCTTCTTTGCGTCGTCAATTTCCGAATGAAACATTTTGTTATGAAGGCGATGTCGCAAAATTAAGCAAGAACAATACTTTCATCGGACATCACATTTGTGTTCCAAAAGAAGGTGTTGCCATTCATATCAATGCATTTAATTTTCCTGTTTGGGGAATGTTAGAGAAAATTGCAGTTAACTGGTTTGCCGGCGTTCCTGCCATTGTAAAACCAGCAACGGTTACATCCTTTTTAACTGAAGCTGTGGTTAAAGAAATTATTGCCAGTGGCATTGTTCCGGAAGGTGCATTGCAATTAATTTGCGGAAGCGCTAATGGAATTTTAGATCATGTTATCAATCAGGATGTGGTTACATTCACCGGCTCCGCATCAACAGGAAAAATGCTGAAATCTCATCCACGATTAATTGAGGAATCCGTGCATTTTAATATGGAAGCTGATTCATTAAATTGTTGCGTTTTAGGAAATGATGTAACACCCGAAATGCCTGAATTTGATATTTTCATCAAAGAAATTGCCCGAGAAATTACTACCAAAGCCGGACAAAAATGTACAGCTGTTCGAAGAATAATTGTTCCTGAAAATCGTGTAGAAGATGTGCAGATTGCCTTAGGTAAACGCTTGGCGCAAACTATAATTGGCGATCCGAATGTAGAAGGTGTGCGTATGGGTTCTTTGGCCGGACAAACTCAATTACTGGAAGTAAAAGAGAAAATAGAACAACTTTCTAAAACTCAAAAAATCATCATC
>CAZTCG010000115.1:0-6366 GCA_964612005.1 uncultured Flavobacteriaceae bacterium
TATTTACCGATGGATATGCAGATCAGTTTGGAGGACCTGATGGAAAAAAATTAAAGTATAAAAAACTACAAGAACAATTAATTGAAATGTCAGAGTTGCCTATGTCAGAGCAAAAAAATAATTTGAAATTAAAATTTGAAGAATGGAAAGGTAATACTGAACAAACAGACGATGTGTGTATAGTTGGTATTAAAATAACATAATTTGTAAATGAAAACAACTCATCCAGCAATTACAGATTACATTAACACTTTACCTGAAGAGCGTAAGGAAGCAATGAATAACCTAAGGAAAATCATTTTAACATCATTACCAAAGGGTTTTGAAGAAACATTTAGTTATGGAATGATTTCATATGTGGTGCCATTAACTACCTATCCAAATGGATACCATTGTTCGCCTGAAACACCCTTGCCTTTTATCAATATCGCCTCACAAAAAAATCACATTGCAATATACCACATGGGCATTTATGCTCAACCCGATTTGCTAAATTGGTTTACAAATGAATTTGCAAATTATTCTAAAAAGAAATTAGATATAGGAAAGAGTTGTATCCGATTTAAAAATCCTAATGATATTCCGTTTGACTTAATTAAAGAATTAATGAAAAAAATGAGTGTTGATGAATGGATAACACTTTATGAAAAATCATTTGTAAAAAATAAATAACCTTGCTTTCAAAAACCAATCTAGCGCATGGATGAATTTCCAATCCATATACAAGCTATTATAAAATCTTTGCCCGAAGATCCAGGTGTTTATCAATATTATGATTCAGAAGGAAAAATACTTTATGTTGGAAAAGCAAAGAATTTAAAAAAAAGAGTGAGTTCATACTTTACAAAAGAACACGACAATCAGCGTTTACGATTGCTTGTAAAAAAAATTAATGAGATAAAAACTATCATCGTAAACAGTGAAATGGATGCACTTTTACTCGAAAATAATTTAATTAAAAAATTACAGCCTCGTTATAATATTAACCTTAAAGATGATAAAACATATCCTTGGGTAGTCATTAAAAAAGAACCTTTTCCGCGCGTTTTTTATACTCGAAAAAAAATTCCTGACGGCTCTGAATATTTTGGGCCTTTTCCAAATGTAAATTCACTAAGAGCATTAATGGAATTAATCCCTCAGTTGTATAAATTAAGAACATGCAGCCTCGATTTATCAGAAAAGAAAATAAATACCTCTAATTATCGTCCTTGTTTAGAATACCACATTGGAAGATGCAAAGCACCATGCATTAAAAAACAAGAAGAAAAAGAATACCAACAATTTATTACTGAAATCAGGCAACTACTAAAAGGAAATTTACATGCATTAATCCGTGGCTTAAAAGAAAAAATGACAAAGCAAGCCGAAGCATATGAATTTGAAGCAGCACAAGAAACCAAATTAAGAATAGAACTGCTCGAAAAATATGAAGGTAAAAGCTTAATTGTAAATCCTGTAATTACAGATGCAGAAGTTTATGGTTTTTATGATGCACAAACAACTGCTTTTGTAAATTTCTTTAAGGTTAAACATGGAACAATTATACAAGGGCAAACGATTGAATTGCAAAAGCGTTTAGATGAAAGCAAGGAAGAATTACTGACCTTTGCAATTAATGAAATAAGGCAACGCTACGAAAGTCACTCAAAAGAAATTATTCTTCCTTTTGAAATTGAATTTCAATTTCCGGGTGTAGAAATGAGTGTTCCAAAAATCGGCGATAAAAAAAAGTTAGTTGAGTTATCTCAAAAAAATGCACGAACACTTGCATTGGAAAAAGAAAAACAACAAGCCATTATCGACCCTGAAAGCACAACAAATCAACTCATGCAACAAATGATGAAAGATTTGCGCATGAAAGATGAACCGCGCAGAATCGATTGTTTTGACAACTCCAATATTCAAGGAGCTTTTCCGGTAAGTGCCATGACTGTTTTTATTGATGGCAAACCGGCAAAAAAAGAATACCGACATTTTAACGTAAAAACAGTTGTTGGTCCGGATGATTTTGCTACCATGGAAGAAGTGATTTACAGAAGATACAGCAGGGTGATTGAAGAGAAACAGGAATTACCACAATTAATTGTAATTGATGGAGGTAAAGGACAATTAGGTGCTGCAATAAACAGTTTAAGAAAATTAAACCTTATGGGTAAACTTACTATTGTTGGCATTGCCAAGCGCCTAGAAGAAATTTATTTCCCCGGAGATCCGTATCCTTTGTATATAGATAAACGATCTAAAACACTTCGCGTATTGCAACACATTCGAGATGAAGCTCATCGTTTTGGCATTACCCATCATCGTTCGAGAAGATCAAGAGGTATAATTAAAACGGAGCTTTCGGAGATAAAAGGTATTGGCGAAAACACCGCTCAAAAACTATTAACCGAATTCAAATCGGTAAAAGAAATTTCAAATGCAACACTCCTGCAATTACAAGATGTAGTTGGTAAAAGTAAAGCAGAAGTGATTTTTAATTTTTTCAGTTCGAAAAAAAATTAAGGTTTTATTTCAATGGCTACTTCGTTTCTTCGATTAATGAAATCCCATGGCGCATTATAACCCATATACAAATAACTACCTACAATTTGTACCTGATTTTGATTTAATGTTTCCTCTAACTGCTTGCAGTATTTTTCTATTTTATTATCCGAAGAGTAACCCCCAAAACGTATAACAGCTAATGTTTTTTCTGCTTCTTCGGTTATAATTACATTTTTAGAACTTGGATTAGGCAATTCGTTCTTGGTATATTTTTTTGGCATCACAAAATACATACTTGCTGAATCACCCATGTTCATTACAACAGGAGCAGTCATTGCAATTTTTTGGTTTTGTTCGTTCCCGCCAAAAATATAATTGGCAATTGTTCTAAACCCATTGCTGCCCTGCTTTTCAAATGACTTATTTTCCAATGATGTTTTTGCTACAATCATTTTTGGATATAATCTTATTTCTACTTCCCCGTAAGTTTTAATCACTTTATAGTCTGGAGTTTCTATGTCTTTTTTAAATGAAGCTAATGCCATAAACAATGTAATTATTAAGATGCTTATACCGCTTATCCAAATTATTTTACTCATCTTATTGATTTTTATGCAAGATATGGCAAGCTTATAATCTTTAATGTAAAAAAATCATAAATATTTGTTTAAGAATTTACATCACTTATTCAAATTCTATAAATAAAAAAGCTACCCAAATGGGGTAGCTTTAACAATTCAAAAAACTATCGACTTTTAATTAGTAAGGAATAATTCAATACTGAATTAACTATTCGGTTTCAGCAACTACTAAGCTGCTGTCAGCCAATTTTTCCTTTATTCTTCCTTCAATCTCTTCTGCTAATTCTGGATTATCTAAAAAGATTTGTTTTACAGAATCTCTTCCTTGCCCTAATTTACTGTCTTCATAACTAAACCAAGATCCACTTTTTTTAATTATTCCGTGTTCTACACCTAAGTCAATGATTTCACCAACTTTACTGATTCCTTCACCGAATAAAATATCAAATTCACATTGACGGAAAGGTGGCGCAACTTTATTCTTAATTACTTTAACACGTACACGATTACCATGAATATTTTCACCATCTTTTAATTGCCCAATTCTTCTTATATCTAAACGAACAGAGGCATAAAATTTAAGTGCATTACCACCGGTTGTAGTTTCTGGGTTACCGAACATAACACCAATTTTTTCACGTAACTGATTGATAAAAATCACACAACAACCGGTTTTGTTTATTGTTCCAGTTAGCTTACGTAATGCCTGACTCATCAAACGAGCTTGCAAGCCCATTTTGCTTTCGCCCATTTCACCTTCAATTTCTGCTTTTGGAGTTAAGGCAGCAACCGAGTCAATAACAATTAAATCAACCGCGCCGGAACGAATTAAGTTATCTGCAATTTCTAATGCTTGCTCTCCGTTGTCCGGCTGAGAAATCAATAGATCCTGAGTGTTTACTCCTAATTTTTCTGCATAAAAACGATCAAACGCATGCTCTGCATCAATAATTGCAGCAATGCCGCCTTTACGCTGAACATTTGCAATGGCATGTGTTGCTAAAGTTGTTTTACCTGATGATTCAGGCCCGTAAATTTCAACAATTCTACCTTGAGGATAACCGTTTACGCCAAGCGCAATATCTAATCCTAAAGATCCCGAACCGATTACTTCTAATGGCTCAACAGCATTGTCGCCCAACTTCATAATAGTTCCTTTGCCATAAGTTTTTTCCAACTTATCTAATGTTAATTGCAATGCTTTTAGCTTTTCTGCATTTACATTGGATTTTGCGCTTTCTTCGTTTTTCTTTGCCATGATATGTATAATTTATAAGTTACGTATTTGGGTTGCGTGATCTTTAGTGTCAACTGCTTTTATTACATGTTCAATAATGCCTTTTTCATTTATCACAAATGTGGTTCTGATTACTCCATCAAAAATTCTTCCCATAAACATTTTTTTTCCGAACACATCGTATGCTTTCATCACTTTCTTATCAGTATCTGCCAGTAAATTGAATTCCAATTTAAATTTATCGGCAAATTTTTTGTGACTCTTGACATCGTCAGGACTTACACCAACAACTTCATAACCTTCTTTTTTAAGAATATTAATATTGTTTTGTAAGCTGCAAGCTTCAGCCGTGCAACCAGGAGTGTCATCTTTTGGATAGAAATAAAGAATTATTTTTTTTCCGGAATAATCCTTTAATCCAAATTCATTTCCAAGTTGATTTAATCCTTTAAAATCAGGAGCTTTCATCCCTTCTTTTAAAGACGTGCTATGGGCTTCAAACTTTTCTTTTTTAGGAGCTGCTTTTTTTGTTTCAGTTTTTTTAGCTGCAACTTTTTTAACCGTTGCTTTTTTCACTGCTTTTTTAGCTGCTGCTTTTTTAACTATTTTCTTTGCCATAATTTCTATCATTAATTTGAATTGAAATTACTTAATAGTGTTTTTCAAGACAGAAACAATTTTACACATTCAATGAACACAGCACAAAGATAGATAAAAAGATTATAATACAATCAATTGAATGATTAAATTTTAATTATAAAGATATAAGTAACTTTAAATCAGTTGTTTAATTTTATTTTTCGCGGCATAATATTTACAAAATTTAGAAATTCCACATTGATTACATAATGGATTTCTGGCTAAACAAGTATATCGTCCGTGTAAAATTAACCAATGGTGTGCTTTAGGGACTAATTCTTTAGGAATGTATTTTATTAATTGATTTTCCGTTTGTAAAGGTGTTTTAGCATTGCTTGATAACCCTATACGCGCAGATACCCTAAACACATGCGTATCAACAGCCATTGTAGGTTGATTATAAATTACAGAGGCAATTACATTAGCAGTTTTTCGGCCAACTCCTGGTAATTTAACTAGGTCTTCTACTTTTTCTGGAACAACACCATTAAAATCATTCAATAGCATGTTTGCCAGTCCAACCAAATGTTTTGATTTGTTGTTAGGATATGATATACTGCGTATGTAATTAAAAACGGTATCTGAATTACTTGCAGCTAATGATTCAACATTTGGAAAAGCTTGAAAAAGTTTTGGAGTGACCAAATTAACACGTTTATCAGTGCATTGTGCCGATAAAACTACAGCCACAATTAATTCATACGGATTAGAATAATGTAATTCGGTTTCTGCAACGGGTACATTTTCCAAAAAGTAATTCAGAACATAATGATAGCGTTCTTTTTTAGTCATGGTGATATAATTTCAACTTTGACATTATTTTGAGTTATAAATTTTTTCAGAAAATCTATTTTGTATTCAGCATCATGTTTTTTCTTTAAAATGTATTGAATTGTTCCAGATAATTTTGCAGTACTTTTTTTGTTTCTTCATCAGCTAATTTACGTTCAGCATCAATCATTTTTGAGATGGAAGAAATAGGAAGTTTATTGTAAAAAACATTCACTTTTAAGTAATGCATGATTAGAGTCAGGTGTTCAATTCCTCTTAAATTACCTGCTCTACCATCTGAGATCCCAATCAAACCTGCTTTTTTAAAATTCCAGATTTTTGGATGAATAGCATCAATCACTGTTTTTAGTATGCCGGGAAAACTTCCGTTGTATTCGGGTGAAAGGATTAAAAATTTATTCGATTCAACAAAATAATCATGTACCAACTGATCAAATTCAGCACTTCTTTTCCCAAACATTTCTGTAAAGGCAATCGATTGTGGTAAATCCATTAGAGACAAGAATTTAACAGGATAACCCATTTTTTCAAGTTCTTCAAAACAAAAACGAGAAACGATTTCTGTATTACTATTTGGGCGATTGGTGCCTGAAATGATAGTTATATTGTTCATTATTAGAAACGAAT
>CAZTCG010000116.1:0-6248 GCA_964612005.1 uncultured Flavobacteriaceae bacterium
CAGAATCGTCTAATATTTCTTCTGAAAACGCAAAAACATTTCCTAAACTTATAACAGATACAACATTACTTAAAAACGCAAAAATTGCCTATATAAATATTGATTCATTAAATGAAAAATATGAATACATAAAAGATAAATCAAAAGAAATAAGAGGCAGGCAAACTGCCATTGAAGGCTCATTAAATAGCATGTATACTACATTTCAGCAAGAGGTGGCAGATTTTCAACAAGCCGTTCAGGCAGGTATTCGGCCAGAAGCAGAGTTAAAAAAAGAAGAAGCCCGATTGCAACAAAAACAACTAGAGATAACTAATAAAGAAAAACAACTTCAAGCTTTAGGTGAGGAAGTTGCAGCAACTCAAAGCGATATGTTACAAAATGTTTCAAAGTTTATAGAACGTTACAACAATAATAAATTCGACTACATTTTAGCCTATACAACAACTAATATAAGTTCTGTACTTTATGCCAATCCATCACTTGAAATTACTAATGAAGTTGTAAACGGATTAAACGAAGAATACAGAAAAAACAAAAAATAAATTAAGTAGAAAAAATGGATAGCAATAATTTACTCTATAAAATAATGAGTGTTCATGAATTTCATGAGTCTTTTTTAATTGGGAATGCCAACGAACCAAAGCTTGTAGATGAAAAAGATTATACATTAAGACATAACTTAATGAAAGAAGAAAATGAAGAGTACCTGGAAGCTTGCAAAAAAGGAGATTTAACTGAAATTGCTGATGCGCTTGGCGATCAACTATACATCCTATTCGGTACTATACTTAAACATGGATTACAACATAAAATTGAAGCAATTTTTGATGAAATTCACAGAAGCAATATGAGTAAATTAGATGAAAATGGGAAACCCATTTTTAGAGAAGATGGAAAAGTATTAAAAAGCAAACTTTACTTTAGACCAGATATTTCAAAATTTTTAAAATAATACATTGCGAAAATAATTGCAATCTACTAATCAATTCCGTGAAACTATAAAGTTAGCAATACCGCTAATTATTAGCCAAGTTGGACATATCGTTACCGGCTTAGTTGATTCTGTATTTCTTGGTGAAATAGGAAAGACAGAGCAAGCTGCAGGATTTTTAGCAAACAATGTTTTCATTTTGCTTCTTGTTTTTAGCATCGGTATGTCGTATGGATTAACTCCACTTATAACACAAGCCGATGTAAATAATAATAACGAAGAACAAGCACGCTTATTTAAAAACTCACTTCTACTCAATTTAATTGTTTCTGCATTATTATTTGGGATTTTATATTTCGCATCACCACTACTTTATTATATGCAACAACCCACAGATGTTGTTGAATTAGCAATACCTTTTTTTCAAGTACTAATATTTAGCATAATTCCTTGCAGTTTATTTTTCTCTGGAAAACAATTTACTGAAGGTAAAAACAATACAGTAATTGCAATGGTAATAAGCATTGCAGGTAATATTATTAATATCATATTAAATTATGTATTAATAAATGGCCATTTAGGTTTTCCGGAAATGGGCTATATGGGATCTTGCTGGGCATCATTTATTGCAAGATTATTTATGGGTATCACGTTTTTAATTTTTATTTACCGAAGTAATTCATTTAAAAAAGTAAGCAGTTTATTCAGCCGGGTAAAAATTAATCTAATCGACTTAATTCGTTTACTTAAAATTGGTATTGGTTCAGCACTTCAATTTACATTTGAAGTGGCAGCTTTTGTATGTTGCGCACTAATGATTGGAAAATTTGGGAAAGAACAAATTGATGCACATGGAATTGCTATGGGAATTGCGTCATTTACTTACATGTTCGGAAGTGGTATTAGTGGGGCAGCAACAATTTTATGTGGAAATTATAATGCGCAAAAAAATTATACGCAATTAAAAAAATCTATATCATCTGCTTTGATTTGTGTAGTTGGAGCAACCGTATTTTTTGCCATTTTTTTTATTGTATTTAATAAACAACTACCTGAATATTTTAGTAATGATAAAACTATTATTGAATTATCTTCTTCATTGCTAATAATTGCTGGTTTATTTCAATTATTTGACGGCTTACAAGTAACACAACTAGGAATTCTAAGAGGCTTAGAAGATGTAAAAATACCTACCATTATTACACTAATAGGTTACTGGGTAATTTGTTTACCACTTGCTTATTTATTGGGAATTTATTATAACATGCAAGCACAAGGAGTTTGGTATGCTATTTTAATTGGACTCGCATTTGTTGCAGTATTTCTATTTTATCGAATTAAAATTGTGGTGGTAGAAATAGAGAAGTCTAAAATTTAAGTTTTACAACCTTTTAGATTAAACAATTTAAAGTTTTAATAATCTAATCTGAACGAACTATTTTTTTTAATTTGATGTAATAAACTACAATTAAATTTTCAATTTTAATTTATCATAAAACACATCAGGATCAATTTCTTGAATACTACCCGGAACCCATTCATTTAAACTTATATTTTCTATGGAAACTCTTATTAAACGCATAGTTTGGTGTCCTACTTTATCAGTCATTTTTCTGATTTGATGAAATTTACCTTCGATTAATTTTAATTCAAGCCAGGTTGTTTTAAAGTGTGTTCCTACCGGATGTGCCCTTGGAGGCAGATACTGTGGTGTGTCTATAATTTTTGCTTCGCAAGGCAAGGTTCGGTAAATCGATTTCTCTAAAATAATGTCAACTCCTTTTTCTAATTGATCTAATGCGCTTTGTTGAACATCTCCATGTACTTGAACCCAATAAACACGTTGGTGTTTATTTTCGGGGTTCATTAGTAAACGATTTACTTTTTTATCATTAGTTAGTAATAACAAACCTTCGCTATTATCGTCTAATCGACCTAATGCATTGGTTCCTTCAGAAAATGAAAAATTTAAATCACTCAATGTTCTTTTTTTATTAATAGGAACAAATTGTGAAAGCATTTTATAGGGTTTGTAAATTTGGTAATAACTGAACATTTAAAAAATTTTAGTGCAAAACAAAAAGGTTCTCTTTTATGAGAACCTTTTTTTAAAATTGAATTTTAAGTTTTTACTTCTTTAAAAACTTGAACTCTTTACCTAGGTATTGTGCATTATCGCCCAATTGTTCTTCAATACGTAATAACTGATTGTATTTTGCAATACGATCACTTCTGCTTGCAGAGCCCGTTTTAATTTGTCCGCAACGTAAAGCTACTGCTAAATCTGCTATTGTAGTGTCTTCTGTTTCACCCGAACGATGACTCATTACAGAAGTATAACTGCTGTTTTGTGCTAACTGAACCGCATTAATGGTTTCCGTTAATGAACCTATTTGGTTTACTTTTACAAGAATTGAGTTGGCAACACCTTTATCTATGCCTTGAGCTAAACGGTTTTCGTTAGTTACAAATAAATCATCGCCAACCAATTGAACGGTTTTTCCTAATTTATCAGTTACCTGTTTCCAACCATCCCAATCGTCTTCTGCAAAACCATCTTCGATGGATAAAATTGGATAACGTTTGCACCAATCAGCCCAAAAATCAACCATTTGAGAAGAAGTTAATTTATCACCGCTTGATTTTTTAAACACATACATTTTTTCGTTTACATCATAAAACTCAGAGGCAGCTGCGTCCATAGCAATGTAAATATCTTCTCCCGGACGGTAACCTGCAGCTTCAATTGCCTGAATAACCGCTTTCAATGCATCTTCGTTTGATTTAATATTTGGCGCAAACCCACCTTCATCGCCTACGTTTGTAGAAAGACCTTGTTTTTTCAAAACAGCTTTTAAGTGATGAAACACTTCAGTGCCCATTCTTAACCCTTCAGAAAAACTTGGTACTCCAACAGGCATAACCATAAATTCCTGAAAGTCGATTCCATTATCGGCATGTGCACCGCCATTTAGAATATTCATCATAGGTATTGGCAATAAATTAGCGTTTACTCCACCTACATAACGAAATAATGGTTGACGCGCTTCTTCTGCAGCAGCTTTTGCAACAGCTAAAGAAACGCCTAAAATAGCGTTGGCACCAATTTTTGACTTATTATTGGTTCCATCAATCTCTAACATTTTTTTATCGATGCCATTTTGGTCAAAAATGTACATCCCTTTTAATTCTTCTCTAAGAATGGTATTTACATTGTGAACAGCGTTATTAACGCTTTTCCCTAAAAACTGAGATTTATCATTATCTCTTAATTCAACTGCTTCATGTGTACCTGTTGAAGCGCCACTTGGAACAGCAGCTCTTCCCATAGCTCCACTTTCTGTATACACATCTACCTCAACAGTAGGGTTCCCGCGACTGTCTAAAATCTGACGGGCATTAATGGTTAAAATATATGACATAATTTTTTATTTGATTTAGTTTTAATGTCAGTTCGAGCGAAGTCGAGAACTGATACAATTACTTAAGCGAACTTTTTAGCATCTTCTAAAAATGTTGCTAAACCATTATCCGTAAGCGGATGTTTTGCTAAAGCAATAATCGCTGATAAAGGTCCGGTCATCACATCTGCACCAATTTTTGCACACTCAATAATATGCATTGGGTGACGAACAGATGCGGCTAAAATTTCGGTTTCATAACCATAGTTATCGTAGATAACGCGAATGTCTTCAATTAACTGAAGTCCGTCGGTACTTACATCATCTAAACGACCAATGAAAGGGGAAACATAAGTTGCACCTGCTTTGGCAGCTAATAAAGCTTGTCCGGCAGAAAATACCAATGTACAATTGGTACGAATTCCTTTTGAAGTGAAATATTTGATTGCTTTAATACCTTCTTTAATCATAGGAACTTTAACCACTATTTGTGGGTGAAGTGCAGCAAATGCTTCGCCTTCTTTAATCATGCCTTCAAAATCGGTTGCAATTACCTCAGCGCTAACATCGCCATCAACAATATTGCAAATATCAACGTAATGTTTTTTAATAGCATCAGCACCTTTAATGCCCTCTTTTGCCATTAACGAAGGATTGGTGGTAACACCATCTAAAATGCCCAGCTCCTGAGCTTCTTTAATTTGAGCCAGATTTGCTGTGTCGATAAAAAATTTCATGCTTTTTGTTTTGATATTAAGGTGTTAAAATTACATTCTTTAACTCGAATGAACTGATTAAATAATTAACAAATTATTAAAACAAAAAATAAATACTTTTGGAAATTATTACATATAAATTCATTGTTTAAAGCTTATTTACATAAAATCCTTTTTTTATCGCTGGGACTGGCTTTCAACTTAAGTTTAATGGGTCAGGTAGCAGACAGTTTATTGGAATTTTATTTTTCAAAATTACCAGACGACTCCTCTAAAGCATTAGAATTATACAAGAGAGGTTTTGAAGTAAGATCTCAAAACATAAAAGATGCATTTATTTATGCAAATGAATCCGAACAAGCGGCAGTAAATTCAAATAATAAATTTGCCATTGCTAAAGCAAATAATCTGCTGGGCATACTTTATTTTAAAACTGGAAAATTAAACAAAGCAGAGTTTCATCATAATTATGCATTAACCATTTGGGAAAAACTTAAAAACAAAGAAGGAATTGGATTAACGCTCATAAATCTTGGAAATATATTTAGTGATAAAAACCTAAAGGAAAATGCTGAGCAAGCATATTTAGATGCTCTGTCTATTTTTAATGATCTTAAAAATCTTAAACAAAAAGCAAATGCATTAAACAACATTGGTATAATCAAATTTGAAAATGGAAATATCTCCGTAGCTAAACGCTATTTTAAAAATGCCTTTCAATTAGCAGAACAATTAAATGATTATGAATTAAAAGCATTTTGTTTAAATAACATTGGTGCAACTTATGAAAGCGAAAAAAACTGGAATGCGGCCTGGGCATATTATGATGAAGCAAGCGAATTAAGAGAATTAATGGATAATCAAACCGATTTAGTTGATTCATACATTAATTTAGCTTCAGTTTCAATTGAAAATAAAAGAACAAATAATGCAAAGGAATATCTTTCAAAAGCTATTAAAATAAGTAATGAACAAGACTATGCAGAGGGTAAAATTTCAACACACGAACTGTATATCAAATTATATCTTACAACAAACCAACTTGACTCCGCTTTTTTTCATCAGAAATTATTTTATGAAGAAAAACTAAAATTAGTTAGCGAAGATGATGATAGTTTTTTAACTTCTAAAAATGAAAACGATTCTATATCACAAGAAAATAAAATTAAAGAATTAGAAAAGGATAATTATGTTTTG
>CAZTCG010000117.1:0-6233 GCA_964612005.1 uncultured Flavobacteriaceae bacterium
TTCCACCTGGCTGTCCTAAAAAAAGCATTCACCCAAATCGGCACCGCGTTTGTTCTTTGCCTACGCTCAGGTAAAATCCACATCTAGTCAAAAGAATAACATTATACATTTTATTTAATATCGTTCAACTCAATGCCCAGGTGCTTCCTTCTTTAGTGTCTTTGATGGTGATGCCGGCTTCCTGAAGTTTATCGCGTAATGCATCCGAGGTTTTAAAATCTTTTTGTTGTTTTGCATCCACACGCATATCAAGTACAACCTTTACCACTTTATCCAACACTTCAGCGTGCTTGCTTGATTCTTCTTCAGTAGTTAAGCCAAGAACAACAATTACAAATTCCTGAAACAATTGTTTTAATAATTGAATGTCATCTGCAGTCAATTGTTCGTGTTTATCATTGACTGAATTAATGATGCGAACAGCTTCAAACAAATGTGAAAGCAAAATAGGAGTATTGAAATCGTCGTTCATCGCTTCATAACATTTATCACGCAACGATTTTACATCAACGCTTGACTGAATTGAAGGAGTAAGATGTTGAAGCGTTTTATAACTTTCCATTAATCGGTTAAATCCTTTTTCTGCTGCTTGCAAGGCTTCATCTGAAAAATCAAGCGTACTGCTATAATGTGTTTGCAGCATGAAAAAACGCACCGCCATTGGGCTGTACCCTTTGCTTAATAAAGCATGATTGCCACTAAACAACTCATGAGGTAAAAAACTATTGCCCAAGGATTTGCTCATTTTTTGGCCTTTAACCGTAAGCATGTTGGTGTGAATCCAGTAATTAGCGGGCATTTTACCACATGATGCCATGTTCTGTGCAATTTCATTGGTGTGATGGGTTGGAGCCAAATCCATTCCTCCTCCATGAATATCGAATTGTTCGCCTAAGTATTTTCTGCTCATTGCTGAACATTCAATGTGCCAACCCGGAAACCCGGTTCCCCATGGAGATGGCCATTGCTGCAAGTGTTCCGGCTTTGCCTTGATCCACAAAGCAAAATCGAGCTTGCCTTTTTTATCTTCCTGTCCGTCTAAGTCGCGTGTATTGTTAAGCAAATCATCTAAATTTCTACCACTTAACTGCCCGTAATTATATAGTTGATTTAATTTTTCCACATCACAATAAACGGTGCCATTTTTCTCGTAAGCATAGCCATTTTCGATTATTTTTTTTGCGAGCTCAATTTGCTCAACAATATGTCCGGTTGCAGTTGGCTCTATGCTAGGAGGAAGAATATTAAATTGTTCCATCACCTGCCTGAAACCAACCGTATAACGCTGAACAATTTCCATGGGTTCCAATTGTTCCAACTTTGCCTTTTTAGAAATTTTATCTTCACCAACATCGCCATCACTTTCCAAATGCCCGGCGTCTGTTATGTTTCTTACATAACGAACCTTGTATCCTAAAAAAGTAAGGTAGCGATATATGATATCGAATGATAAAAAGGTGCGGCAATTCCCTAAATGCACATCGCTGTAAACGGTTGGTCCGCAAACATACAAACCAACATGACCCGGATTAACCGGTTTAAATTCTTCTTTGTTTTTAGAAAGCGTGTTGTAAATAAAAAGTTTATTTTCCATAAGTTAAAATACCATTCAAAGAAACGTATTTTTAGTCAATAATTAAAACGATAAAATATAAAATGGTTATGAATTAGTTTACTTGATTTCAATTTCTAAGCCATCAAAAGCTAATTCTATTGAAGATGAAAGCTCCTTACTAACTTCATCATGCAACCCTAATTGATGAGAGATGTGTGTAAAATAGGTTTTTTTTGCACCAAGTTCTTTAGCCAAATCAATTGCCTCCTGAAAGGTAAAATGTGAGATATGTTTTTCTTTTCTTAGGGCATTCAATACCAAAATATCTAAATTTTTTAGTTTTAATTTTTCAGTTTCACTGATGTGATTAGCGTCTGTAACATAAGCAAAATTATCAATTCGGAAAGCTTTTACAGGCAAACGGTAATGAAGTACATCAATAGGAAGAAATTGTGTTTGATTTATAGTAAAAGGTTCGTTAGTAATTTCATTTAGTTTTAATTCAGGTATTCCCGGATATTTAATCTCACTGAACGCATAAGCAAACTCTCTTTTTATGGCATCTTGAACTTGTTGTGTTGCCCAAACATCTACGGGTTTTTTATACAGATAATTAAATGCCCTTACATCATCTAACCCGGCAATATGATCTTTGTGTTCGTGAGTGAAAATTACAGCGTCAAGTTGTTTAACCTTTGCTCTTAATAATTGTTGCCTCAAATCAGGTCCTGAATCAATTACAAAAACAGATTGATTATGCTCTATTAAAATTGAACTTCTTAGTCGTTTATCTTTTTCATTAACCGACATGCATACCATGCAATCGCACGCTATAAGTGGCACGCCTTGTGAAGTTCCTGTTCCTAAAAAAGTAATTTTCATTAGTTAATGAGTACGATAGCTATAGTTACTCATAAAACAATAATAGTAAAATTATCTATATAGATTTAAATTTATTACTCACTAAATTTAACATGTAAAAAATTAGTGTTTTAATATTTTACCGTTTAGATGTGATCTTTCTGATGAAATTTTAAAAAAATAAATTCCATTTTCTACTTTATTTCCTTTTAAATCATCTCCTTTCCATTCCCATTCGTGATATCCATTCTGCAATGAATTAAATTCTTTAGCATTAATTTTTTTTCCTAACACATCAACTATTTCAATTAAAATATCCGTTTTTTCAAAAACAGAATATTGAATAAAAGTGGAATTAGAAAATGGATTTGGATAAACTTTAACATTTGCTAACTGATTTATTCTATTTGTTTCTACTATTCCCGTCGCTAGTAAAGGATCATTATTAATAATGGATTCAACATCAATGTTTTCATCTCCAGGTAAATAATTCATATACATCGCTCCGTCAAAAAGCATTTCATCATTTGTGCCTGTTCCTGCTGTAACTAAAACAGGAGGATTATTAGGATTGTTAGGATTATTTACCGTATTATCATAAGTATGCTTTGCATACAATCGATAGCCATTTGGAACCTTAATAGGTTTTTTGTATAAATAATAATCCTGCCATTCAAAATCCCATTCGTTAATACGAATTAGCTTTATGGTATCCACACCCGGTTTAACTGCATAATTAATGATTTTCCGTCCGAGCATATGATTATGAGGATAAACAGCCAACAAAGACAAAGGACTGCTTAAAGTTCCTGATGTTGGATAATATGCCTCTGCATTGCTAACTGTATTAGCTAATACATAAAATTGCCAGTTCTGTAATGGTGTTTTCGAGTAAATTGCTCTTACACCAGTTTCTCCCGGTGGATAAAAATAGATACGAATTTTTGTACTATCAATCATGCCCGAGCTTCCTGCAGGGTAATGCAACTGAATAATAATTTTTGAACCTGCTTTTAATCTGATTCCTGCTTTTAAAGGTGCCTGACTAGGAAATATGGTTGCTCTAGTGCCTGGGGCATAAGTTCCAATTCCTAAATTGCCTGGTATATTAAAACAATTACCACTTAAATCACTGTTATAATTGCCTGTAGTGTCTGCTGTAACTACAGCATGATGAACAATGGCAGGATTACCAGGGACCACCTCAAATGCCCGAATTATTCTGTCTTCTGCTAAACCTGTAGGAATAGAGAAACAATAATATTTATCACTGCTTGTAGCTGTACTTGTAAATGTGCCAATACCTAAAGTTAAATCAGCATTACCTGCTAATTGAAACCCATTAGAATAATGGGGTGCAGGTGGGGCAAGCGTTGTGTCTCCTGCTGGAGTGCCATTTGTAATCCAGTCAAGAATTTTTTGTTTTTCTGGTGCTGTTATTATTCGCTCATGCATAAACCGAGTATACGTTGTATCTGCATTCCAAGGTGGCATTTTACCTTGAAGTAAATTACTTTGAATCATTGCAGCATTTGCATAAGTCTGTGTATAATTCATAAACGGATAATAAGATGCATTTTCATGATGGCAACTAGTACATCTTGCATAGAAAATTCCTGCGACATCCTTGTACTCAATCTGACTAAAACTAGGTAAATGAAATGCAATAACTGTTAAAAAAAGTATTAATTTTTTCATGCGAGACGTTTTAAGATTTTAATAAAAATAGAAAAAAAATAGAACAAATAAAATTGTGTAAATGAATAACAAAATTTAGAAAACAGCTTTTATCTGATTAAAGAAAAGCAAAAATATTCTATCATTTAGTTCGGGATTAGCAATAATTAAATCCATTATGCCTGTAAATAAAAAACCAAATACGGCTCCCCAAGCATGAGCTCCATGAGCAATTTGATCATTTTTCTTTTTATCCATATAAAAACTATAAGCAAGGTATAATAATCCAAATACCCACGAAGGCAAATGAATAAAAGGAATAAAAATTATTCCCATACTGCTATTAGGATTCAAAAGAATAGTACTAAAAACCAAAGCACTTACCGCGCCACTAGCACCAACGGCATTATAATAAGGATTTTCTTTATTTCTGTAATAATCAACAATAGATGAAGCATAAATACCCCCAGTATATAGTAAAATAAATATTAAAGTTGAAAATTTACCAAATACAAATGGGAAATATGCACTCTCTAAAACCCTACCAAAAGAATAAAGCACAAACATATTAATGATTAAGTGCGCATAATCACTATGCAAAAAGGCATGCGATAAAAAACGATACTTTTCATTATAATGCTTTATAGCATACGCATTGAATAAATATTTATCAAAAATAATTCTATCCTTAAAAGCACTTATAGAAAATCCAACTGAACTTATTAAAATAACGAAAGTGACAATTGGATATGGAAGTTCAAACATGTAATAAATTATTAATTAAATATACAAAATATACGCGGAAAATCTCTATTTGTTTAATCGGAATTTATCGAATTTGGCGAGAAGATATTCAGTTATTAATTGTCCTGACTTCTTTTTGTAGGTTGCCATATATTACTCTCTACTCCTTTTACCCAAATGAAAAATCCTTTTAATAAGGCAACATTCATCTTTACAAAATGAGAGGCGTAATGAATTGGGCCTTTTGAATTCTTATTGCCAAATAAACCGCTGAATGCTGGAGTTAAAAGCAAAAATAATTCAGCGATAAAGAAAAAGAAAAACACATTATGAAACCAAGAAAGAAAAAAACTGCTAACAAAAGTGATGATTAATAAAAATGGTGTAAGCCAGCGCAAAAGTTTATGCGATAAAAATGCAAAGCCAACATTCGTTTTAAACAACAATGCTTTGTAACGCATCAGGTTTTGGAAATTTCCAATGGAAATGCGAACCTTACGTTTAAACTCTTCATTGCTACTAGTGGGAACATCTTCATTACAAATAGCATTGGGTTCGAACAACACTTGTTTGTTTTTTTCAATTACGTTCATGGTGATGTAAAAATCATCCATGAAAAAGTTTTTAGGAACCGGTGCAAAAAATTGTTTTCGAATTGCATAGCAACCACCTTCGGCACCCATAATGATTTTCCATCTTAAACTTTCGGCATACTTAATTTTATTCTCAACCTGAATGTAATTCATCTCCTGCGATGCAATGCCTTGTTTGCTAGGTGAAACTTTAATGATGTTAGCAGCAACCTGTGCCACATTATTATTTTTAAAATGTTTTACCAATTCAAAAATGGTGTTTTCAAAAAACAATACATTAGCATCAGTTAAAATAAAAAGTTCAGCATCGGATTGTTCTGCTAGTTTATTGATGATCCCTGCCTTGCCAGTTCTGCCGGGAAATTCAATTAATTTTAATTGTGGATACTTTTCTGCATGTTTTTTTACAATTTCATTGGTTCTATCGGTTGAAGCATCAGAGCCAACATATACGCTTAACTTATCCAATGGATAATTAGTATTGAATGTGCTTTTTAATTTTGCATCCAAAACGCTTTCTTCGTTATATGCAGCAAACAATATAGCTACACTTGGCAAATTTTGTTTTTCACTTTCTTCATATACTTTTTCATTCTGTATTTTTTTTGCTGTAAACAACGTCATCCATACCGGATAAAAAAAATAGGTGTGCAAAATCCCTAATGCAGAAACAACAAATAAAAAAATAAAAAAGAGTGAAATAAAACTCATGAACTATGTTAACATTTCTAAAGCACGAGTTGCGTTGTGTTCAATCCGATTTGCGATATCGTTACTTGAATGTTTGATAGATTTTTCACCGG
>CAZTCG010000118.1:0-956 GCA_964612005.1 uncultured Flavobacteriaceae bacterium
GTGACTACTTCGATCTTCCAATTGATTTAATGAAGTCAAAAACACGTAAGCGTGAAGTAGTTCAGGCTCGCCAAATTGCAATGTACTTTGCAAAAAGCATGACCAAATCTTCTTTAGCAACAATTGGTATGCATTGTGGTGGTAAAGATCACGCAACTGTGTTACATGCTTGCAGAACAGTAAATAATTTAATGGATACAGATAAACGATTCAGAGCTTACATTGATGAATTAGAAAAGAAAATCAGCATTCATAGCTAACACTAATTGTTAATCCTCTTAAAAAGAGCGCAACGATATTCGTTGCGCTCTTTGTTTTTTGTATCTTTGCCAACCTTAATTTTAAATTTAAAATCATGTCAGAAACAGGTAGACAAATTATATTCAGTATGGTGAATGTATCCAAGATTCATCCACCTCAAAAACAAGTTTTAAAAGACATTTATATTTCATTTTATTACGGCGCTAAAATTGGCGTACTCGGTTTAAACGGTTCCGGTAAATCATCTTTGTTGCGCATCATGGCGGGCATTGATAAAGATTACATCGGAGAAATTCATCAGTCGCCGGGTTATTCCATTGGAATGTTAGAGCAGGAACCCAAATTGGATGAAAGTAAAACAGTTATTGAAATCGTTCGAGAGGGTGCACAAAAGCATGTTGATATTCTTAATGAATACGAAGAGGTGAATAATAAGTTCATGGATGAAGAAGTGATGAATGATCCTGATAAAATGGATAAACTCATCAACCGTCAGGCGCAATTACAGGAATTGATTGATCAATATGATTTATGGAATTTGGATAATCGTTTAGAGAGAGCTATGGACGCATTGCGTTGCCCGGAAAGTGATACGTCAATAAGTGTATTATCAGGTGGTGAGCGAAGACGCGTTGCGCTTTGCAGATTATTGTTACAAGAACCGGATATTTTACTACTCGATGAGCCAACCAACC
>CAZTCG010000118.1:966-6203 GCA_964612005.1 uncultured Flavobacteriaceae bacterium
TTGGATAATATTGCTGGATGGATTTTAGAATTGGATAGGGGAGAAGGCATTCCTTGGAAAGGCAATTACAGCAGTTGGTTGGAGCAAAAAGGAAATCGTTTAAAACAGGAAGAGAAAACAGAAAGCAAGCGTCAGAAAACATTGGCGCGCGAGCTGGATTGGATTCGTCAGGGAGTTAAAGGGCGTGGTGTAAAACAAAAAGCACGTTTAAACAACTACGAAAAAATGTTGAATGAAGATGTAAAAGAAAAAGAAGAAAAACTAGAAATCTTCATCCCGAACGGACCACGTTTGGGTAATGAAGTAATAGAATCAATCAATGTTTCAAAAGGATTTGGAGATCGGTTGTTATATGAAGGGTTGAATTTTAAACTGCCACCTGCAGGAATCGTAGGTATCATTGGACCAAATGGTGCTGGTAAAACAACTTTGTTCAGAATGATTATGGGAGAACAAATACCATCTGGAGGGGAATTTAAAGTTGGGCCAACAGTTAAAATTGCTTATGTTGATCAAAACCATAAAGAACTGGATCCGAATAAAACTGTTTACGATGTAATCAGTGGTGGTTTAGATAACATTCTTTTAGGTGGCAAAAACATGAACTCACGTGCTTACATTTCTAAGTTTAACTTCAGTGGAAGTGATCAGGGAAAAAAAGTAAGCGTGTTGTCTGGTGGTGAACGTAACCGTTTGCATTTAGCAATGGCACTGAAAGAAGAAGGAAATGTATTGTTGCTCGATGAGCCAACAAATGATTTGGATGTGAACACACTCCGTGCATTGGAAGAAGGTCTGGAGAACTTTGCGGGTTGTGCTGTAATCATCAGTCACGACAGATGGTTCCTGGATCGTGTATGCACACACATTCTTGCATTTGAAGGTGACAGCTCTGTGTATTGGTTTGAGGGTGGTTACACCGAATACGAAGAAAACAGAAAGAAACGATTAGGTAATATTGAACCAAAACGACCTCGATATAAAAAATTAGCAGTATAGCATACAATAATTTTTAAAAGAAAAAGTCCATTGAAAAATGGACTTTTTTTATTTAATAAATCATTAACATTTTACTGCTCATAACGGTGTATAAAATTATCGCTTTGCTATTCATTTATTATTAGATTTGTTTCATTATTAAAACAAATTAATGGCGCATTTATCCGATCGAATTCAGTTGCTTTCAGAGTCGCAAACCATTGCAATGGCTCGTAAAAGTAGAGAGCTTCAGGCACAAGGTATTGATACTATTAGTTTAAGTTTAGGAGAACCTGATTTTACAACTCCTGAGTCCATCAAACAAGCCGCAAAAAAAGCAATAGACGATAATTATACATATTACACTCATGTTTCTGGATATGTGGAATTGCGTCAGGCAATTTGTAATAAGTTTAAACGAGACAATGGCTTAATTTACACGCCTGATGAAATAGTTGTTTCCACTGGTGCTAAACAAAGTATTGCAAACGCAGTGTTGTGTTTAATCAATCCGGGAGATGAAGTAATTGTGCCTTCGCCTTTTTGGGTAAGTTACTTGGAACTATTAAAATTAGCTGAAGCGAAAGCAGTGGTTATACCAACAACTATCGAAAGTGATTTCAAAATTACTCCTCAACAGTTGGAAGCAAGCATTACCTCAAAAACGCGTATGATTATGTTCAGCACGCCTTGCAACCCAACCGGTTCTGTGTATTCTAAATCAGAATTGGAAGCATTGGCAAAGGTGGTTGCAAAATACGATGAGCTTTACATTTTGTGTGATGAAATTTATGAGCACATCAACTTTGTTGGCGGGCACGAAAGCATGGCACAATTCGATTTCATAAAAGACAGAGTGATTACGATAAATGGCGTTTCAAAAGGGTTTGCCATGACAGGATGGCGAGGTGGAATTTTAGCTGCACCAAAATGGATTGCTCAGGCATGTGATAAAATGCAAGGACAATTTACTTCGGCTACTTCAAGTATTACACAAAAAGCCATGCATGCAGCAATGGAGCTTCCTAAAGAATCCACTCACGAAATGCGTGATGCATTTTTAAGAAGAAGAGATCTGGTGCTTTCGTTATGCAAAGACATCAAAGGTTTAAAAACAAATTTACCCGAAGGTGCATTTTATGTTTTCCCGGAAGTAATTTATTTCTTTGGCAAATCACACAACGGAAAAACAATTAATAACGGAACAGATTTGTGCATGTATCTGTTGGAGGAAGCCAATGTATCGATGGTTCCGGGTGCTGCATTTGGTGATGATAATTACATTCGTTTTTCCTATGCAACATCAGATGATAAATTAATTGAAGCAATGCGCCGCGTAAAAATTGCGCTCGATAAATTAAGTTAATCAGTTTTTACTCATGAAGAATTTTAAAATTAAAAAAGAGTTCATCAAGGAAACCTTTAAATCGTTCAATGATTTAAATGTACTTATCATCGGTGATGTAATGGTGGATTCATACATGTGGGGAAAAGTAAATCGTATTTCTCCGGAAGCGCCTGTTCCCATTGTTGCCATTCAATCAAAAGAGCAACGTTTGGGAGGTGCAGCAAATGTGGCGCTTAACATTCAGGCAATGGGAGCAAATCCCATTCTTTGTTCAGTAATTGGTGTGGATTATGACGGGCAACATTTTCTTGACTTATTGAAAAAACAAAAATTAAGTCAGAAAGGAATTTTAAAATCACGCAACCGAATTACTACCAACAAAACACGTATCATTGGAAATAACCATCAATTGGTACGCGTGGATGAAGAGGTGGAGGAAGATATCACACCAAATGAAACAGACCAGTTGTTGCAATTGATTTTATTCATTCTTCAGCACGATAAAATTGATGTGATAATTTTCGAAGATTACAATAAAGGATTGATTACACCTAAACTCATCAAGAGTGTGGTGGAAATGGCCAAGAAAAGAAACATTCCAATTGCGGTTGACCCGAAAAAGAAAAACTTTTCAAGTTACAAAGGAGTTACCTTGTTCAAACCAAATCTAAAAGAGTTAAGGGAAGGATTAAAATTAGATGCCGAAGATGATAATTTGAAAGAATTGCAAAAAGCAGTGAGTAGTTTTAGAGTAAAACAAAAAATTCATACAGCATTGATTACCTTATCAGAAAAAGGCATTTACACCAATTCACGATCTGTTAAAGAAATCATACCTGCACACATTCGAAATATAGCAGACGTATCGGGTGCAGGAGACACAGTGATAAGTGTTGCTGCTCTTTGTCTAGCGTTAGAGTTGCATCCTATACTTACGGCTGCTCTTTCAAATTTAGCCGGAGGTTTAGTGTGTGAGGAAGTTGGTGTTGTGCCAATTAATAAAGGAAAATTATTAGAAGAAGCATTACATCTTCAATTTGTAAAATAATAGCCATTTTCAATAAACAGAAATAATATATCATGTACATAGGTAACTGGATTTTTTTAGCATTCACCTTAATTTCATTCGTTGGGTTATATAAAATTTTTGAAAAAACCGGACGCACAACATGGAAGGCCTGGGTGCCTTTTTTAAATTTTTACGAGTGGCTGAAATTACTTGAGCGCCCTTGGTGGTGGGTGTTTTTAATGATTATTCCGGGAGTAAATATTTTGATGTATTGTGTATTGAGTTTTATAACAGCACAGTACTTTGGAAAACGTAAAGCTATGGATTTAACCCTTGCTGCTTTTTTGCCGTTTTTTTATCCCATCTATTTAGGGTTTAGTCCTAATGAAAAATTTAAAGGGATTGATGATATAAAAAACAAAAAAGGTGGTTTTATTAAAACCTGGCTCGATCCGCTCATCTTTGCCATCATTGCTGCATCCATTATTCGTACATTTTTCTTAGAAGCATTTACCATTCCAACTTCATCACTCGAAAAATCATTAATGGTTGGTGATTTTTTATTCGTGAATAAATTTGCTTACGGAGCCAAAACACCTCAAACCCCTTTGGCATTTCCGCTTGCACATCACACACTTCCATTGGTAAATAAAAAGTCGTATTTAGAATGGATCCGTTTGCCATATTATCGTTTGCCGGGTTACTCAAAAATTCAAAACGGAGACATTGTTGTTTTTAATTATCCCGATGGAGATACTGTAGCATTGAATTATCAGAATTTTAGTTACTATCAGTTAATCCGCGAAATTGCCCGCGAGCAAAAACAAATGTATGCAGGTGATTCAGCGTTGTTAGCTAAAATAAACGATAAGGAATTATATAGTAGTGCACGACAATATGTTTGGTCGAACCCCCAACAGTTTGGAGAAATTGTGGCTCGACCAAAGGATAAGCGCGAACATTATGTAAAACGCTGTGTGGCCATTGCTGGTGATAAGTTGGAAATCAAAGACGGAGAAATTTATATTAATAATGTAAAACAACCTTTCCCGGAAAATGCCCAGCATCATTATTTTGTGAAGACAAAAGGATTTTTGTTTGGTAATGAAATTGCCAATAACGGAGAGGTAACATTGAGCAATGAAAAGTTGCTTGACAGATATGATATTTATGTTACCGAAGGAAACATTTATGCAGAAAGCAATGACACTGTTGTGTATGAATTGAATATGCCTGCAAAGGTTGCAACTGAGATCAAACAATTGCCAGAAGTAATTTCGGTTGAACGTAAAATTGAACCAAAAAATCAGCGCGATGAACGTATTTTTCCACATAATAAAAACTATGCGTGGAACAACGATAACTTTGGTCCGTTTGTCCTTCCAAAAGCAGGCGTAACAGTTCCTATTGACACTACTAACATTGCCTTGTATTTAAAAATCATAAATACCTATGACGGTAACCATAATGTGGAAGTAAAAGGCGATAAAGTATATTACGATGGTACTCCAATAACCTCTGACACTTTTAAACAAGATTATTATTGGATGATGGGGGATAACCGCCATAACTCAGCTGATTCAAGAAGCTGGGGAGTTGTGCCTTTTGATCATGTTGTGGGAACACCTGTTTTTGTTTGGTTCAGTATGAAAGATCCTAAAAACAATCCGGTTTCCGGAGAAGGTTATCTTTCTTCCTTATTTAAAAATTCAAAAGAAGGAAAGTACAGATGGGAACGTTTCTTTTGCTTTGTAGATAAAGAAGGATTATCAAAATCGTACTTCCTTCATTTCCTGATTTCCGGAATTGCAGTCTGGGCATTCTTTAAATTCAGAAAAAGAAAAAAACTGAAAGATGAAAAAAATATTAATAAATAATTTTTATGATTTAGATACGATTTTT
>CAZTCG010000119.1:0-6175 GCA_964612005.1 uncultured Flavobacteriaceae bacterium
TATCGCCAACTCTTACATCCAATTTTTTAATGATATCTGCATTATGTAATGATGCGCGTTTTACGATGGTTCCGGCCAATGCAACCGGTTTTAAATTCGCAACAGGTGTAATGGCACCAGTTCTTCCTACCTGATAGGAAATGCTTTCCAATAAAGTAGAAACCTGCTCGGCCTTATATTTATATGCAATTGCCCAGCGTGGGGATTTTGCAGTAAAACCTAATTGCTCCTGGTATTTTACATTATTCAGTTTTATTACAATGCCATCAATGTCAAAAGGCAAATCGTTTCGTTTTTTCTCCCAATGATTGATAAAAGAAATTACTTCGTCAATACCATTACAAACTTTACTGTAAGTTGAAATTTTAAATCCCCATGATTTTGCTTTTCCCAAATTTTCGGAATGTGTATCAAAATTGATTTTTTCGCCTAACACATAATACATGTAACAATCGAGTTTACGTTTTGCAACCACAGAAGAATCTTGCATTTTCATCGTTCCGGAAGCAGCATTGCGAGGATTAGCAAATGGCTGTTCGCCAATTTCTTCTCTCTCGGAATTAATTTCTTCAAAGGTTTTATGTGGCATGAAAATTTCTCCTCGCACCTCAACATGCTCCGGAAAATCTCCTCTTAATTGCAAAGGAATAGATTTGATTGTTTTTGCATTATTGGTTACATCGTCTCCCTGCACACCATCGCCTCGTGTTACGGCTTGTTTTAATAAACCGTTTTCATAAATCAATGAAATGGATAAGCCGTCAAATTTCAATTCACATACATATTCTACATCAGTGCCAAACAATGTGTTACTTTCTAAATTTAACCCTTTTTTTACGCGCTGATCAAAATCCATGATTTCTTCTTGGCTATAACTGTTTGCCAAAGAGAGCATGGGATATTGGTGTTTTACGGTTTTAAATTCTTTTGTAATTGCTCCACCAACACGTTGAGAAGGTGAGTTTGGAGAAAGAAATTCAGGATATTGTTTTTCCAAACCAATTAACTCTTCGAGCAACATATCAAAATCATAATCACTGATTGTGGGATGAGATAATACATAATAATTATGATTGTGTATTTCTATTTCAGCACTTAATTCCTGAATTCGTTTTTGAGCAGTTTCTTTATTCATTTTTTTATTTCGAAAGACAAAAGTAATCTTCTAATAGTTGAAATTTAAAATGAAATTGGTGTAAGTTGAAAATTAAATTTATGATTAACTTTTTTCTCAATATTTTAATAAATATTAGTTTTATTTAAAAAGATTCTAAATTATTTTTTTTCAATTGTTGTTTTCCGATAAAATAACTAAACTTACACTCTGATTTTAACATTATTTTTATGGTATCTACAAATACTCCAACTGATTATATTCCAATTGTTTTGATGTTTTTAGTAGCTCTTTCATTTGTAGTTGTAACAATTGCAGGAACACATTATTTAGGCCCAAAACGTAAATCGAAAGTAAAAGATGCCAGTTTTGAGTGCGGGATTGAAAGTCAAGGGAATGCCCGTTTTCCTTTTTCCGTAAAATATTTTTTAGTAGCTATTTTGTTTGTTTTGTTTGATGTTGAGGTTATTTTCATGTATCCCTGGGCTGTCAACTTCAAGGAATTAGGAATTTTGGGAATCATTGAAATGTTTACTTTCATCATTTTGTTATTAGTAGGTTTCTATTATTTGTTGGCAAAGAAAGCATTGAAGTGGGAAGATTAATTTGATTGTTTAAAAACGTAACGATCTGAAACATGGGAAAACTGGTAAAAAAATCAAAAATTGAAATAGCAAAAGCGCCTGAAGGTCTTGAAGGACCTGGATTTTTTGCAACCAAATTAAATGATGTAATCGGATTGGCTCGCGCCAATTCATTATGGCCATTGCCATTCGCAACTTCTTGTTGCGGAATCGAATTTATGGCAACCGTTGCATCAAATTACGACCTTGCCCGATTCGGGATGGAGCGTTTGAGCTTCTCACCTCGTCAGGCTGATTTGCTGATGGTAATGGGAACCATAGCAAAAAAAATGGGACCAACGCTTCGTCAGGTTTACGAACAAATGGCTGAGCCAAGATGGGTAATTTCAATTGGTGCATGCGCCAGCAGTGGCGGTATTTTTGACACTTACAGTGTGTTGCAAGGTATCGACAGGATTATTCCGGTTGATGTTTACGTGCCTGGTTGTCCGCCTCGTCCGGAGCAATACATTGAAGGAATTTTGAAGATTCAGGAACTGGCTAAAAACGAAGATTTGCGCAGAAGAAACAGCCCTGAATACAAACGATTATTGAATAGTTACGGAATAGAGTAAGAATTATGATTTTATTCCTAAATCAGGAATCTTAAAATCTAAAATCTAAAATAATAATGAGTCAAGAATTACTAAATAAGGTCGGAGATAAACTAAAATCACAATTTGGAGCTGATGTGCTAAGCGCAGAGCTTCATTATGATTTCCCGGTTTTCGTTATTCATCACCACAAAATACATGATGTGCTTTCATTTTTAAAATCAGATGAAGAACTGAATTTTCATTTCCTTACTGATTTAACTGCAATGCAGTCAGAAGATGAAAAACACTTAGGTGTTGTTTATCATTTGCACAACATGATGAAAAATTACCGTGTTCGTGTAAAAACATTTGTTGAAATGAGCAAACCCGAAGTACCTACTGCTACTGATTTGTGGCCGGGTGCAAACTGGATGGAAAGAGAATCGTATGATTTTTATGGTGTTCGCTTTACTGGGCATCCAAATTTAAAACGCATTTTGAATATGGATGAAATGGATATTTTCCCTTTAAGAAAGGAATATCCGTTGGAAGATCAAACCCGCGATGATAAGAGTGATAAAATGTTTGGAAGATGATTGGTTTTTGATTTAAAATGATCTTTAAAATTCAAAAAAGAAACGCATGAGCAAAAAAGAAATACATAAGGAAATTGTTGAGGAAAAAGAGTATTCCATTTTGAATCTTGGACCTACTCACCCTGCAACACACGGAATTTTTCAGAATGTATTAAAAATGGATGGTGAAATCATTGTAGAAGCAGAACCTACAATAGGATACATTCACCGTGCTTTTGAAAAATTGGCAGAGCGCCGACCTTATGCGCAAATTACTCCCATTACCGATCGTTTAAACTATTGTTCTTCGCCCATTAACAATATGGGCTGGCACATGACGGTTGAAAAATTGCTGAAAGCAGAATTGCCAAAGCGCGCTGAATACATGCGTGTAATTGTAATGGAACTTTCACGTATTGCCGATCACATTATTTGTAATACGGTTATTGGGCAGGACACCGGTGCAACAACAGGTTTCCTTTATTTGTTTCAGTGGAGAGAAAAAATCTACGATATTTTCGAAAACATGTGCGGTGCGCGATTAACCACCAACATTTGCCGCATTGGTGGTTTCGACAGGGAATGGAGCAAGGCAACATGGGATTTAATTCATGCATTCGTCGAAGGTTTCCCTGGTGCGTTAAAAGAGTTCACAAACTTATTGGAGAGAAATAAAATCTTTATGGACAGAACCGTGAACTGCGGACCAATATCTGCGGAAATGGCTTTGTCGTATAGTTTTACGGGACCAAATTTACGTGCAGCAGGAGTTGATTACGATGTGCGTGTTGCCAATCCGTATTCTTCTTACCAGGATTTTGATTTTATTATTCCTGTTGGAACAAGCGGAGATACATACGATCGTTTCATGGTTCGTCAGGAAGAAATGTGGCAAAGTTTAAAAATCATCAACCAAGCTATAGCCAAATTACCTGAAGGTCCTCATCACGCCGATATACCTGATTTTTATTTGCCACCTAAAGAGGAAGTATATAACAACATGGAAGCATTAATTTATCACTTCAAAATTGTGATGGGTGAAACTGATATTCCAAAAGGCGAAGTATATCACTGTGTTGAAGGAGGAAACGGAGAATTAGGATTTTATTTAATCAGTGACGGAGGAAGAACACCATATCGTTTGCATTTCCGTCGTCCGTGCTTCATTTATTATCAGGCATATCCTGAAATGATTAAAGGAATTATGTTAAGTGATGCGATTATAACGATGAGTAGTATGAACGTAATTGCAGGCGAATTAGATGCATAAAACGAATATGAAAAAGTTAATAGGTATATTTATATTGATTGCTGTTGTTTTAACCTCATGTAATTCTGGAAAGAATGCACTGGTGATGAAACAACGTTACACAAAAGGTTTTTATATTGCAGGAAAATCGAAGCATCATAAATCAAAAAAAGCGGATGATTTAGCCACCAATAAAAAAACTGAAACTACTCAACAGACTGTTTCCCCTACTCTTCAAACCATTGAAGATAACAAAACAATTGAAACTAACATTGAAAATTCCACAGCAAGTTCAGTTGTTGCAAGTCCTGAAAAAATTGCTTCAGAAAATAAATCAAGCTCCAAAAAATCGGAAAAGGAATTTAAAACAACAGTTTTAAATAAAACATTTTCAAATATAAAATCCATTGCAACAGTTAAAACATCAGCAAGCAAACAGACGATTTTAAATAAAGGGAAATCATTGAGTTCCGATCAAATTGTTCAATTGATTTTAGCATTGTTTCCAATTTTATGCTTGATTGCTGTTTATTTAAAAGATGGAAGTAAAATCACAAACAATTTTTGGATTACATTGGTATTGCATATTACAATTTATTTGGAATGTATTTTTGCAGTATTGGTAGTTTTAGACATCATTAATTTAGCATAGAAATGGGATCACAAGTACACGGCACACAACATTTTGATAATGCCAAAAGATCTGAACTAAAATTCAGTGAAGAGGCGATGAAAACTGTTCAAACAATTATCAGTCGTTATCCTGCCGGAAAACATAAATCTGCTTTATTGCCTGTTCTTCATGTTGCACAAGCAGAATTTGGAGGTTGGTTAAGCCCTGAAACAATGGATTATGTGGCAGAAGTATTAAATATCAAACCTATTGAAGTGTTTGAAGTAGCTTCTTTTTATACGATGTACAATTTGAAACCGGTTGGAAAATGCACGCTGGAAGTTTGTCAAACAAGCTCTTGCTGGTTAAATGGTGCCGAAGACATTGTTCGTTACATTGAGAAAAAACTGAATATAAAAGTTGGAGAAACAACAAAAGATGGCATGTTCACGCTTAAAGTTGCTGAATGTTTGGGTTCTTGCGGAACAGCTCCAATGTTGCAGTGTGGTGCTTCATTTCATGAGAATTTGACTTTTGAAAAAGTAGATGCACTTATTGAAAAATACAAGACAGAAGGAAGATTAAGAAGTTACACGGATTTAGATTATCAAAACACATTATAATTCTGCGATTAGCAATGGGTAAAAAACTTTTAATACATAACGATAGAGTTCCAAATATTCATACATTGGAAGTTTATCGTGCGCACGCCGGTTATGCTTCGGTGGAAAAAGCATTGAAAAGCATGACTCCCGATCAGGTAACAGATGAAGTAAAAAAATCTGGTTTACGTGGAAGAGGTGGTGCCGGTTTCCCTACCGGATTAAAATGGAGTTTCTTGGCAAAACCTGAAGGCGTTCCACGTTATTTGGTTTGTAATGCCGATGAATCTGAACCCGGTACATTTAAAGATCGTTACTTGATGGAGAAAATTCCTCATGCATTGATTGAAGGGATGATTACTTCTTCTTATGCTTTGGGAGCAAATTTATCTTACATCTACATTCGCGGTGAATATTTTTATGTTGCTCGTATCTTAGAACAAGCCATTGAAGAAGCATATGCTGCCGGTTGGTTAGGAAAAAATATCTTAGGCACTAATTTCTCACTTGACCTTCATGTTCAAGTTGGTGGTGGTGCATACATTTGTGGAGAAGAAACAGCTTTATTAGAATCTTTAGAAGGTAAACGTGGTAATCCACGTATTAAACCACCATTCCCTGCTGTTGCAGGTTTATGGGGCTGCCCAACTGTTGTAAACAATGTGGAAACTATTGCTGCTGTTGCCCCAATTGTAAATATGGGCGGAGAAGAGTATGCAAAAATTGGTATTGGAAAATCAACAGGTACAAAATTAATTTCTGCTTCTGGGCATATCAATAAACCTGGAGTTTATGAGATAGAATTAGGAGTTCCTGTTGAAGAATTTATCTTCAGTGATGAGTATTGCGGAGGTATTCGCAAT
>CAZTCG010000120.1:0-6157 GCA_964612005.1 uncultured Flavobacteriaceae bacterium
CCGAAGATCAACGTTTCCGGATAAGTGCTTAAAATTTTATCAAAGTTATCTCTCAATAATTCTCTTCCATCGCACAATTTATTTTCTTCAGTGTATTCAACAGCAACAGCACTAACATGCATTGGAGAAAGTGCAGATTCTGAAAGTAAATGAGAACTGTATTCATCATAACTTTTTTCACGTGCCTGATTAACCCAGTTAATCAATGCCTGACGTTCTGCAGAATGTTCATGCCTGCTTAAACGAATGGCTTTTTTTGCAGCCATGTGAACATCTCTTTTCAAAGGTTCTATAGCATGTGCTAAATCTTCTGCCACTTTTTGAATGAAAGCCTGCTGAGAACTTTTTGCAGCAATAGCCTGAATCAACTCAACCACTTGTTTTAGGTTATGTTTGATAGGTTCACAAAAAGATGCCCAAGCAGTATTTTTTGCATTTCTTACAGCAGCTTTTGCATCTTCTTCCATTTTATCTAAAACCTCTGCTGTGGTAATTGCATTTTCAAGAATCCACTCGCGCATTTTTTTTATGCAATCAAAATCAGCTTCCCATTGCAAGCGTTCTTTTGATTTGTAACGCTCATGCGAGCCTGAAGTACTATGGCCTTGTGGTTGTGTTACTTCTTCTACGTGAATGAGTACAGGTACGTGTTCTTCTCTGCAAACTTTTGCTGCTTTTTCAAATGTTTCACATAAGTGAACATAATCCCAACCTTTTGTTTTAAAAATTTCATATCCTTTACCACTTGCATCACGCTGAAATCCTTTTAAAATTTCAGAAATACTTTCTTTGGTGGTTTGGTATTTTTTTGGAACAGAAATTCCATGACCATCATCCCAAACACTCATCAGCATTGGTATTTGAAGCACTCCTGCAGCGTTTATTGTTTCCCAAAACAACCCTTCAGAAGTACTCGCGTCACCTATGGTTCCAAATGCAATTTCGTTTCCTTTGTTAGAAAAGTTGAGGTATTTCCCTTGATGTAAATCTTTGTTTACTTTATAAAAATGCGATGCATAAGCCAAACCTAGCAAACGAGGCATTTGTCCGGCAGTTGGAGAAATATCAGAGGATGAATTTTTTTGATTCACCAAATTTCTCCACGATCCATCTTCGTTAATACTTCGTGTGGCATAATGTCCGCCCATTTGCCTTCCTGCGCTCATTGGCTCTTGCTGCTGATCGGTATTGGCATACAATCCGGCAAACCACTGTTCCAAGTTTAATCCTTCAATGGCAAACATAAATGTTTGATCGCGGTAGTAACCACTTCTGAAATCACCATTCTTAAACACTTTCGACATGGCAATTTGAGCTAACTCTTTACCATCGCCAAAAATGCCAAACTTGGCTTTCCCGGTCAATACTTCTTTACGGCCCATTAAACTTGCCTGTCTGCTTTCGTTTATGATTCGATAATCATTTAAAACAATGCTTTTAAACTCATCGAAACTCAGTCCGCTTTTTGTAGTTTGTGTCGCTTTACTCATAATTCAATACCTTACTATACAAATATAAACAATCTGTTTATTTTTCAAATTAGTTAAAGAAAAAACTCAGCTAAAATGCTTATAGATTTTATTATTTGTTTGTGTTATTTTGTTTTAATCTATTAATAATACTTTGCGATTTCGGGCAGTGCCATCCACCAATTTCGTTTGCCGTATTTTTTGCCTAATCTAACTATAATTATGTTTTTGCTAGGATTAACATATATAAATTGTCCTAGTATTCCTTCAGCCATAAAATCTCCTTTAAAATTTGGGATCCACCATTGGTATTTGTAATAAGAAACTGCCCCGTTTAACGTATCGCTTTTAGTGGATTTTTTAACCCAGTTTTCTGATATGATTTGGTTGTTGTTCCATTTGCCATTATTTAAATACAATCTACCCAATTTTGCGTAATCGAGTGCAACGGTATTGATGCAGCAAAATGTTTTTTCAATTCCGTTTTTTTTACGATCAATGCTCCAGGAAGCATCGTATTGCATACCTAATGGAGTCCAGATTTTTTCTTGAAGGTATTGTGTAACTGTTTTAGTTTTGAGAGCTCTTTCGAGAACTAAACCAAGTAATTGCGAATTGCCACTAATGTATTCAAATTTTTTACCGGGTTCGGATTTTAATTTCATTCGAAACATTTTTTTATAGAGCTGTCTACCATAATAAAATGAAGCTACATCGCCAAAAGGGTTGTAGTATCCTTCATTAAATTTTATTCCGGAGGTCATTTGCAGTAAATGTTCTATTAGTACTTTTTCAAAACCGTTTTTTTTTAGTTCGGGAATGTAATTAGTAATGGGTTCGTTGGTTGATTGAATGAAGCCATCGTCTATAGCACAACCAATTAACATAGATAGAACAGATTTAGCCATTGAAAAAGAAGGGACAATACTTTGTGCATCATAACCTTTAAAATATTTTTCATAATAAATGCTATCATTTTTAATTACTAAAAAAGCAACAGTTCGGCTTTCTTTCAATATGCTTTCAAATGAAATACTATCTTTTTTATTTTTAAAAATTGTTTTTGGGTATTTTTCCTGGTTCGATTTTGAGAAATAGAAAGGTTGATTTGAAGATAAAAGTGTTCTAGATGGAAATTTTTTATAATCTCTTATGTCGGCAAAATTATAGAAAACGAAACGCGCCTGTTGGCAAGCAGATATTACCAAGAATAGTAAAATGATAACTACTAAATATCTTGTACCTTTCATGATATATTATTTCTCAGCATATCCAAAAACAATATAACGATGTTGATTTGGAGTTATATGATCAAATAGAGCTTTATCAAATTTAGATAATATATTTCTTTGGTTTTCAGTTCTGCCAAATGTTGCCCAAACTCCTTTACACTCAAATTCAACTTTATTAAATTTTGTAAGCCATTGTTCTAATTCTTCTAACCTAGGATAACGCCAATCTGTTCCCCATTTCACGAATTTTTTTCTAAAAAACTGATGAAAAGGAGATGCTGCTAAATTTTCTGCAAATAATAATTTGCCTCCGGGTTTTAATGCTTCATATATTGAGTTGAATGTTTGTTCCTGAGCTTTTTTATTATTTCCATAACCAATTCCACCTAAAATTGATTTAAATACAATAACATCAAAATAATCCTTATATGGTATTTCAGTTGCATTAATATCTTGGTATTTAATTAAATTTTTAATATTGTATTTTTGATGTAGTGGAGATGCAGTTTGTTCAGTATTGTTAAGATCAGAACAGATGGTTTCTATGCCTTTCAGAGCAAGCCATAATGTTAATCCACCTTGTCTCCCTCCCAATTCAAGTGCTTTTTTACTGGAATTTATATCGCATTTACTTTCCCAGAAATTAATGGCATATTTCCAGGCGTTAACGTCCCATTGAATAATATCTTTTATGATTTCCGGGTTTGATTCCATTTTACAATTAAAGTGGTTAAAATACTGTTTTATCTGATTGATAAGATTTTAGAATACCACTTTTTTGGTATTGTTTAGAAGTATTCTAAATAACAATTTTGTAACATAAAATCTTAATGACTAAAATGAAGAAATTTTTATCAATTATTATTCTCTCTATTTCAACAATATTTACAGAAATAGGTGCTCAAACAGATTCCATAAAGAAAATTAATTTAAACGAGGTTGAGATTAATAGCAATCAATCTTTAGGAGGTGTGGAGCGAATGCCACAATTAAAAGATAACGTGATATATGCAGGAAAAAAATCAGAAGTTTTAGTTTTAGATAAAATCAATGCTGATTTAAGCACAAATAATACTCGACAGGTTTTTAGCAAAGTACCAGGAATGAGTGTTTGGGAAAATGATGGTTCTGGTATTCAGGTTGGTGTGGCTACACGCGGGCTAAGTCCTAATCGTTCATGGGAATTTAATGTAAGGCAAAATGGTTATGATATTTGTTCAGAGATTTTTGGGTATCCAGAATCATATTACAGCCCGCCAATGGAAGCATTAAGCAGTATTGAAGTTGTTAGAGGAGCTGCATCTTTACAATACGGACCTCAATTTGGAGGATTAATTAACTACCAAATTAAAAAAGGTAATTCAGAAAAACCTGTTTCAATAGAAACCCAACAAACTGTAGGTTCTTATGGATTATTTAATACTTATAATGCACTAGGAGGAACATACAAAAAGTTTAACTATTATGGTTTTTTTCACACAAGAGCTGCAGATGGTTGGAGAGATAATAGTAATTATCGAATTTACACAGGATATTTTTCTGCAAATTATCAGTTAACTAAAAAAATAAATGTAGGTGCAGAATACACTAATATGAATTATGAAAGTCAGCAACCTGGAGGTCTTACAGATGATCAATTTGCAGCTGACCATAAACAATCATTCAGAAAAAGAAATTGGTTTGGAGCTCCCTGGAATGTAGCTTCTTTATCAATAAAATATGCAATTACAAGTAATGTCAATTTACAAATAAAATCATTTTTAACTGTTGCTGAAAGAAACAGCGTTGGATTTACTAAATCCATTACTACAAAAGATACAATTAATACGAGCATTTTAAATTTCAATCCTCGCCAGGTTGACAGAGATAAGTATAATAATTATGGTGCTGAGGCACGTTTATCTGTAAAATACAAAATGTTTAATTTGGAAAATATTTTTGCAGGTGGTGTTCGTGCATATAACGGAAATACCAAACGCAATCAGTTAGGTACAGGTACCAGTGGAGATGATTTTGATTTATCACTTACCAAATCTGAATATGGAAAATCATTAGAATTTGGAACATTAAATTATGCAGTTTTTGCTGAAAATATTTTTCAAATTGGTAAGCGTTTAAAATTAATTCCGGGTATTCGCTTGGACTATGTAGAAAATACTTCAAAAGGTTATATTAATACAACCCAAACCGGTATTTTGAATCCTACAAAAAAAACTCGTCAGATTTTATTATATGGGTTAGGTACTGAATTTATGATTACCGAAAAAATTAATTTATATGGAAATTATTCTCAAGCCTATCGTCCGGTAACTTTTTCAGAACTTACTCCATCTGCAACAACAGAAGTTATAGATCCTAATATGAAAGATGCGAGTGGTTATAATGCAGATTTTGGGTTTAAAGGAACAGTAAAAAATGCTTTAAATTTTGATTTAGGTGTTTTTTATTTATCCTATGAAAACAGAATTGGTGTAGTTTCTCAAAATGGCACAACTTTTAAAACAAACATTGGTTCATCAGTAAGTAAAGGTGTTGAATCATTCGTTGAGATTGATTTCATAAAGTTGTTTACTGATTTTACAAAATTTGGTACTGTTAGTATTTATTCATCTAATTCATTTATTGATGCAAGGTATGTTACTTGGAACAATCCGTCCATAGCAAATGATCCTACAAAATCTATAGTGAATAAACGAATTGAAAATGCACCTCAATACATTCATCGATTTGGAGCTAGCTATAACATAAAAGGATTTTGTGCTAGTTTTCAATTTAGTAGTGTAGGTGATGTGTACACTGATGCAGCTAATACCGACGCGCCAAACGCAACCGCTACTATTGGTAAATTATCTGGTTATCAGGTTATGGATGCATCTTTGTCTTATAAATTTGCAAAGCATTATAATTTAAAAGCAGGGGTAAATAATATTTCAGATGAAAAATATGCTACTCGTAGAGCAGGTGGTTACCCTGGTCCAGGTATTATGCCAGGCAATGGAAGAACATTTTTTGTAAGTATTGGAGGAAATTTTTAAACTATTTATTCTTACCGAAATATATAATTCCCTTACATTTTTCAGTATTAACAAGTAGTAGAGGAATCATCCATAAAAAAGGAAGAAAAGGCGCCTTGTATCTCACCAATGCTCCACCAATTGCTGTGCTATATCCAACTAATATAAATAGCATAAGTGTAGCGCTAATTAGAAATAATAATAAATTTCTATTAAGTTTTTCTTTATCTCTGTAAATAAAAGAAATAATCAAAAATCCATAAAACAATAAGTTCTCCAGTGAAGCCAAAAACTGTAAGATAGTTTTACTATTTACAAAAAAAGAAAAAAGTGCAATGTATTATAGTTACATAAAATTATGTGTCTTTCTACTCTCCGGTTATTGTTATAATAATTATTATATATATATACATACACACATATATATATATATATATATATA
>CAZTCG010000121.1:0-893 GCA_964612005.1 uncultured Flavobacteriaceae bacterium
TTACACCTATAAACATCCCCACAACTGCAGAAACAAAAGCGCCACCCCAACCAAAATGATTGCGCATGGCTGCTGCAATAAAGGTGCAAATGAATGCCCCGATATTAATGCCCATGTAAAAAATGTTGTAACCGGAATCTTTATTGGATTTGTACTTTTCATCATCATATAAATTCCCCAACAATGTTGAAATGTTCGGTTTAAAAAATCCATTACCTAAAATTACCAGTGCACAAGAAATATAAAAAACGGTTAAATTATGTACACTCATTAAGCAATAACCTGCGCCCATTAATATACCACCAAGAATAATAGAAAAGCGGTACCCCCATTTTCTATCAGCTAACAATCCACCTAAAAAAGGTGTAAGAAAAACAAGAGCGATAAACGTACCATACAAACTTGAGGAACTCTTCATGTTCATGCCCCAGCCCCCTTTATCTACATCAGCTTCCAGGTAAAGCGTGAAGATGGCAATCATGAGGTAATAACCAAAACGTTCCCACATTTCGGCAAAAAATAAAAAATACAATCCTTTTGGATGCTTGCTAGCTTTACTCATGATTAATTAAATGAATAGGATTTAATGGTATCAACAAAAAATTTGATTTTACTTTTTTCAGTATCCGGATACAAACCATGTCCTAAATTGGCAATGTAGTTTTGTTTGCCAAATTGCTTCAACATGCTAATTGTTTCTTTCTGAATGGTTTCTTCATCGGCATACAATAAACATGGGTCTGCATTTCCTTGTAATGTTTTGTTTGCACCGGCATCCAATCTTGCTTTTGCAGGATTCATAGTCCAATCTAAACCAATGGTGTTGCAATTGATTGAAGCGATATCTTTTACTGCGTAGTGAGCATCTTTAGCAAATACAGTTACAGGAACTC
>CAZTCG010000121.1:903-6143 GCA_964612005.1 uncultured Flavobacteriaceae bacterium
TCGATGCCATCGCAAATCATGGAAATGTATCGCAACGAAAACTCATTGTATTGTTGCGGACTTAATGCACCTGCCCAGGAATCAAAGATTTGAACCATGTTGGCGCCTGCTTCAATTTGAGCATTCAAATAATTGATGGATGAAAGAGCGATTTTTTCTAATACCTGATGCGCTAATTTTGGTTCGGTATATAAAAATTTTTTTGCTTTGCTGAACGTTTTACTTCCTCCGCCTTCAGTCATGTATGCAAGTAAAGTCCATGGCGCGCCACAAAACCCGATTAAGGGAACGCGATTATCCAATTGTTTTTTGGTGAGCTCAATCGCTTTAATTACATAATTCAAATCTTCTGCTTCACTTATTTTAAGTTGGTTGACATCACTTTGCGTTTCAATGATTTTTTCGAAAATAGGACCTTTGCTTTCAATCATTTGGTAGGGAAGTCCCATTGCTTCGGGTATAACTAAGATGTCAGAAAAAATAATTGCTGCATCAACACCTAAAATATCAACCGGCTGAACGGTAACCTCAGCCGCCATCTCCGGATTTTTTACAAACTCGATAAAGTTTTTTGCTTTGGCGCGAACAGCTTTATATTCAGGTAAAGTTCTGCCTGCCTGACGCATTAACCAAACCGGAACTCGCTCTACTTCTTTACCTAAAGCAGCTCTTATTATTAAATCGTTTTTTAACTCCGTCATTTTTATAACTATTAATTTTTAAAGAATGTATACATATTAAATACATTCAAAACAAAAGTGTCAAAAATAAGAATTAAAAGCCATGTGAATCTAATTTATAGATGAAATAGAAAATTTAAATGCATAAAAAAACCTCCATTAAATGGAGGTTTTAAAAATAATTTGATAATCTGGCATTATTTAGTTCCCGGTTTTTTTGGTGCTTGAGTAGGTGCTGTCTCTTTTCCGCCTGGTAAAGTAATTTCAGGCATTGTATCCAATTTCTTTTTTACCAATTGTAGAATATCATCGCTAGGTTCACTGTACAAAACAACTCCTGAGCTAGTATCTAAAACATATTTATAACTGTTTTCTTTTGCAACTGCATCAATTGCTTTTTTTGCTTTATCATAAATAGGTTTTGACAATTCAGCATTTTTATTTTGATACTCTTGTTGAGCTTGCTCTTTAAATGCTTCAATACGCTGCTGTAACATTTGTAATTCTTCTTCTTTATTTTTTCTTATTAAATCGCTGTAAGTTGCCTGATTAGCCATGTAATCGCCGTATTTTGTTTGAAACTCAGTATTCATAGATGCAATTTCTTTCTCAAATTGTTTTAAAAAATCTTGAGCCATTGTTTCCGCCTTTTTGGCTTCAGGCATTAATGTTAGTAGTGAATCAACTCGTAAATGAGCTATTTTTTGTGCACTTGTTTTTGTAACAAATCCTAGTGATGCTAAAGCAATAAATAAAGAAAGTGTGATTTTTTTCATTTGTATTATTTTATATTATTTTATTTCGGGTTACGAATTTAATTATTTCTTTTTACCAATTCCTAATTGTTCTAAAACTGCCTGACTTTTATCAAATTTTGGGTTGGTGTAGAGCATCGTAATATCGCTATTTTTATCAAATATGATAGCAAAACCGCCTTTATCTGCTACCACTTTCACCGCATTGTAAATTTTGTCCTGAATAGGTTTTACTAATTCCATTCTTTTCTTAAACAATTCACCATCAATACCAAATTTTGATTTTTGAAAATCCCTCGCTTCTGATTCTTTTGCTGCAATTTCAGTTTCTCTTTTTTTCTTCATATCATCTGTTAAAAGAATGGATTCTGCCTGGTATGCTTTGTTCATTTTATCAATTTCGGCATATTTTAATTCCATTTCTTTTTGCCAATCAGCAGATATTTTATCAATTTCTGTTTTTGCTGCTTTGTATTCCGGCATACTATTTAAAATAAAATCAGAATCAACATAGGCAAACTTTTGACCTAAAATTTTAGTTGTAAACATTAGGGTTAAAACTAAAAACGTGCCAATTATTTTTTTCATGTGTAATAACTTTTAATTTTTTACAATTCTCCAATTTGTGCACCTATAGTAAAATGGAATTTACCTTTATATAATTGTGGATTATTTGGGGTAGTGTCAAAATTCCAACCATAATCAAATCCAAGCAATCCAAACATTGGTAAAAATATCCTTACACCTAACCCTGCACTGCGTTTTACGCTAAACGGATTAAATTGTTTTATATTGTCAACAGCGTTACCTGCTTCTAAAAAACTTAGTGCAAAAACTGTTGCCTGTGGATTTAGTGAAATTGGATAACGTAACTCCATGGTATATTTAGCAATCATGGCTGCACCTTGACCTCTTACGCCAGCAATTGAGTTATCCTGATATCCTCGTAAGGCAATTATTTCACGTCCATCCAAGGCAAAACCAGTCAGCCCACTTCCGCCTAAATAAAAACGTTCAAATGGTGATAAACCTACTTTTTTGTTATACATGCCCAGTATACCACAACCAAAACTCGTTCTTAAAACCAGGTTTCGTGCTTCTTTACCCTCGGCTGCTCGCTTATTGGTAAGCTGCATATACCATTGTGTTGTAAATTTATATTTTTGAAATTCTAAAAATTTATAGCGTTCCTGATCAGTTATGCCTTCATAATTTTTCCCATTAAATAACGAATAAGGTGGCGTTAATATCGTTGAAAAATTTACAATTGAACCTCCAGTGGGGAAAATAGGATTACCTTTTAATGAATTTCTGCTTATGTTAAAAGTAGTTTTAATGTTGTTTGCAACCCCGTTACCAAAAGTAAATACAGAGGTGAAATTTTTAAGATTGTAATTTCCATAATACTGCTCCAAATAGATATTAAAATAATCATCCGGCCACTTAAGTCGTTTACCAAAACCAATAGAAGTTCCTGTAATCATGATATAAGCTCTGGCAGGATTTATAATTTTATTCCCATCAGCATCTTCTATTTTTTTTCTTTGTCCATTGGTTTGTATGTTACGAAACATACTAAAACTTAGTGATTGTGGTTTTTTGCCACCCAACCAAGGTTCTGTAAAGGAGAAGTTATAACTCTGATAGAACACTCCTGAACTTTGAGCTCGTATTGAAAGTTTTTGCCCATCACCAGATGGAAGTGGTTGCCAAGAACCTTTTTTAAAAAAATTTTTTGCAGAAAAATTATTAAATGAAACTCCAAGCGTACCAACTAATTGCCCCGCGCCCCAACCTCCAGATAGCTCTAATTGATCAGAGGGTTTTTCTTCTACTCTATACTCAATATCCACAGTTCCATCCGCAGGATTAGGCGTTGGCGTAACCCCCATTTTTTCAGGGTTAAAATACCCAAGATTAGAAAGTTCTTGCTGTGAACGCATGATATCTGAACGACGGAACAATTGTCCAGGACGGCTTCTGATCTCACGATAAATAACGTGATCATTAGTTTTAGTGTTTCCAACTACTGTAACCTTATTGATTATAGCTTGCTTGCCTTCGTATATATTAATTGTCAAATCAATTGAATCATTTTCAACATTAGTTTCAGTAGGATTTACCTGAAAAAATAAATACCCATCATCCATATATAGCGAACTAATATCAACACCGCTTGGATTCATGTATAATTTTTGTTCAAGTAAAGCTTGATTAAAAATATCGCCTTTTTTAATGCCAAGAAGTGTATCCAGTTGACCACTTCTGAATTTAGCATTGCCCAGCCATGAAATATTTCGGAAATAATATCTTCTTCCTTCATCCATGGTAATATCTATTTTAACACGATTTGGAGCAACAAAATAAAAAGTATCTTTTGCTATTCGTGCATCTCTGTAACCTAATTGCAAGTATTTTTCCAGTAATTTCGGTTTATCTGCCTCGTAATTTTCCTCTAAAAATTTACCACCATTAAAAATATTCCATTTTCTATAACGCTTTGTGTCTTTCATCTTTCGGCGAAGTTTAGCACTGCTAACAACAGAATTTCCAAAAAATTCAACATCCTGAATTCTAACTTTGCTTCCTTTATCTACTTTTATTGTAAGAATAACATCTTTGTTTTTTGAATCTTTTTCAACCTCACTCAAAATATCTACCTTAACATTGTAATATCCTTTATCAATAAAAAATTCTTTTATCAAAGTTTTGGTATTTGCAAGTAAGTATTCGGTAACAATTTTTTGCTTAACTAAACGTATTTTTTCACGAATATCATCCGCTTCGGTTTTCTTTACTCCTTTTAATGAAAATTTGGAAAGACGAGGCTTTTCAACCACTTCAAAATACAACCAAGCTTCATTGCCAACTGTTTTCTCTAAATACAATTGTACATTATCGAAAAATCCTGTCTTCCATAATTTCTTGATGGCATCAGCAGTTGCATCTCCGGGAATTTTTAATTTTTGTCCTTCGTATAATCCAGACATTAACTTAATGACGTTTTTATCCAGGGATTTTAATCCTTTAACATCAAAAGCTGCTAAAGTATATTCTGAAGGATTATTATAATTTATATCAACAGAAGAACCAATTTGCTTAATTCCTCCAGTATTTTGTGCTGATAAGACAGAAATAGTGAAAGCGAAAAATATTGCAAGAATTTTTCCGGTTTGAAATTTGAAATTATTTTTAGGTAGTCGAAGAAAAGAAAACACGCAACAGAAAATTATTGAATTAATTGCTCACTGGTTTTACCAAATCTTCTTTCCCTGTTTTGAAAACTATAAATAGCTTCATAGAAATCTTCTTTTCTGAAATCGGGCCACAGTTTTGACGTAAAATAAAACTCAGCATAAGAAAGTTGCCAAAGTAAAAAATTACTGATTCTGTGCTCACCACTTGTTCTAATCATCAATTCAGGATCAGGAATTCCGGCAGTGCATAATCTTGAAGAAATTAAATGCTCATTGATGTCGTCTGTATTTATATTTCCCTCTTTAACATCTTGTGCAATTGATTTTACTGCATTTATAATTTCCCATTTTGATGAATAACTTAGTGCTAAAACCAAAGTCATGCGTTTACATTGCGCTGTTTTTTTCTTAGCATCTTCTAACTCTCTTATACACGATTTTGGAAGATTGTCAATATCACCAATGGTTTCCAAACGAATGCCGTTTTTCAATAAAGTTTCAGTTTCATTGCCAATGGTGTATACAAGCAACTCCATTAATGCATCTACTTCATCTTTTGGTCGGTTCCAGTTTTCGGTGCTGAAAGCATATAATGTAAGGTATTTAAC
>CAZTCG010000122.1:0-6105 GCA_964612005.1 uncultured Flavobacteriaceae bacterium
AGCCAAATAAATAGAAGTAGATATTCTGTCTTCTTCGTCTTATTTTTTAACATCATCCATGTATTATCAACACAATAGGTATTTGAATGAGTTGAACGATTAATTTCGAAACAAATAATTTATTATGGAGGATTTAAAACAACTCAACAACATCTGTATTCAAGTTCGACGCGATATTTTAAGAATGGTTCATGCGGTTAACTCCGGACATCCCGGTGGTTCATTGGGCTGCACAGAATATATGGTTGCATTGTATTTTAATGTTCTTAAACATCATCCTGAAAAATGGAACATGGATGGTAAAAATGAAGATGTTTTTTTTCTGAGTAATGGTCATATTTCTCCGGTTTACTATAGCGTTTTAGCGCGTTCGGGTTATTTTGACGTAAAAGAACTAGCTACTTTTAGAAAATTAAATTCCAGATTACAAGGTCATCCTACAACACATGAACACCTACCGGGTGTTAGAATTGCAAGTGGCTCTCTTGGTCAGGGCATGAGTGTAGCAATTGGTGCTGCAATGGCAAAAAAATTAAATAATGATAATGCTATTGTTTTTTCACTGCATGGTGATGGTGAATTACAGGAAGGTCAGATCTGGGAAGCAGCTATGTTTGCAGCAGCTAAAAATGTAGATAACTATATCGCAACCATTGACTATAACGGAAGGCAAATTGATGGTGACACTGAAAATGTACTTTCACTAGGTAATTTACACGCAAAGTTCGATGCTTTTGGTTGGCAGGTACTTGAGATTGAAAACGGAAACGATGTAAGGCAAGTCATTGAAGGCTTGAATAAAGCTAAATCGTTTGTAGGTAAAGGTAAACCAATTGTTCTTATCATGAAAACAGAAATGGGTAATGGCGTTGATTTTATGATGGGTACACACAAATGGCATGGTTCAGCCCCAAATGATGAACAGTTGAACAAAGCATTGGCTCAGAATTTGGAAACCATAGGCGATTACTAATAACTGTTTAGTGATAGTTACCTATTAAAAAAAAATTACATACTACTTTTAGTGTTCAACTGAAACTTTTTTCAGTATCCTTAATTTATTTATCCAATTTAATTCTATCTGCTCAGGTAAATAGTTCTTCCACTCATAATTTTTCTTCTCCCAATTTCAATCCTGGTTCACTCAATCGAATACTTTTTATTTTTGATGATTCTTACAGCATGTATGGTAAATGGAATAGTGGGATGAAAATTGAAATTGCCCAGAAATTAATGGGTGAATTTTTAGACAGTATTAAAAATACCAAAAATCTCGAAATTGCACTTCGCTGTTATGGTCATCAAACTCCTTTTCGGCCAACACGTGACTGCCAAGATTCAAAACTAGAAATTCCTTTTGCTCCTGTTTCTACCAATTCAAAATTAGTAAAAGAAAAAATCATGAAACTGGCACCAACCGGTACCACTCCAATTGCCTATTCATTGGAGCAATGCGCAAAAGATTTTCCGCCTAATTCAAATGCACGTAATATTGTTATTTTAATTACAGATGGTTTAGAAGAATGTGGTGGAGATCCATGTGCAATATCAAAGGCGTTACAAAGTAAAAATATATTTCTTCGCCCATTTGTTATCGGAATTGGTTTGGATGTGAAATTTGGTGATGCATTTGCCTGCATGGGTAAATTTTATGATGTGAGCAATGAGGCAAATTTTAAAAATATTTTAAATCTTGTATTAACAGAAGCAATAAGTCAAACAACTGTGCAGGTAAATCTAAATAACATTCAAAAAAAACCAGTAGAAACAGATGTTACTATGACTTTTTACGATAAATCTACAGGTAAAGTAGCCTATAACTATTTGCATACAATTAATCACCGTGGTAATCCTGATACCATTATCTTAAACCCTGATTTAAACTATAAAATGGTAGTTCATACAATTCCTGAAATTGTTGTAGATAATATTACTATTGAAAAAGGTAAGCATAATATTATTCCAGTTGATGCAGCACAAGGTTTTCTTAATGTACAATTTCAAGGAATTACTTCAAATAAATCAGTTCCGTTTATTGTTAGAAAAAAAGATAATCCAAACACATTAACTATTCAGGAAATAGATAAAACGGAAAAGTATTTAGTAGGAAAATATGATTTAGAAGTGTTAACACTTCCTCGAATAAAAATTAATGCAGCAGAAATAAAACAAAGTAGTATTAACACTATTAAAATTCCAGGTTCAGGAATTTTACAAATTCAAAAACCGGGTGAAGGTTGGGGTAGTATATATTTAGAAGAAAGTAATATGTTAACTTGGGTTTTTAATATAGGAAATGATGCAGCAAGTGAAACTATTTTTTTACAGCCGGGATCTTATAGATCAGAATACCGACTAAAATCTCAATTAGACGCTGATAAAACAATTGAAAGAAAATTTAACATCGAATCAGGTAAACAAACTACAATTAAATTATTTTAAAACTAACTTTGAACAATTGTAATTATGACTAAATATACATTCACAGAAAAAAAAGATACCAGATCAGGGTTTGGTGCCGGACTTAGCGAATTAGGTAAAAAAAATCCTAATGTAGTAGCATTGTGTGCTGACTTAACTGGTTCATTAAAAATGGATGCTTTTCAAAAAGAGTTTCCTGAACGATTTATTCAAGTTGGTATTGCAGAAGCCAATATGATAGGTATTGCAGCTGGGTTAACCATTGGAGGCAAAATTCCTTTTACAGGTACATTTGCCAATTTCAGTACCGGACGTGTTTATGATCAAATTCGTCAATCGGTTGCATATAGCGGTAAAAATGTAAAAATTTGTGCATCTCATGCCGGACTTACCTTAGGAGAAGATGGTGCTACCCACCAAATTTTGGAAGATGTTGGATTAATGAAAATGTTACCCGGTATGACAGTAATTAATCCTTGTGATTTTAATCAAACTAAAGCAGCTACTATTGCAATTGCTGATTATGAAGGTCCTGTTTATCTTCGCTTTGGAAGACCAGCAGTTCCTAATTTTACGCCGGCTGATCAAAAATTTGAAATTGGTAAAGCATTACATTTAATTGAAGGATCAGATGTGAGTATTTTTGCAACCGGTCATTTGGTTTGGCCTGCCATTCAAGCTGCCGAACAATTAGCAGAACTAGGAATTAAAGCTGAGGTAATTAACATCCATACCATTAAACCGTTAGATAATGCTGCAATTTTAAAATCAGTTGCAAAAACAAAATGCGTAGTAAGTGCCGAAGAACATCAGAAAAATGGAGGACTTGGTGATAGCATAGCACAACTTTTGGCTGAAAATACACCATATCCACAAGAATTTGTTGCAGTAAACGATAGCTTTGGAGAAAGCGGAACGCCGGATGAATTGATGAAGAAATATGGATTAGATGTTAGCGACATCGTTAAAGCTGTTCAAAAGGTGCTTACACGTAAATAAGCAAACTATGCATTTTAAAAATACATTAAAGTTTTTCTTTGTTGTTTTTTTCTTTTTGGGAGCTTTCAAATCAAACGCTCAAAAGGTGACCATTTTTACGGAAGATTCAGTTAAGTTCATAAAAGAACTTGAAATTTATTTTCAGGATTATTCAACCAACAAAGAAGAAGCTGCTCAATTCGTAAAAGATTTCTCCAAGTTTTGGGCAGATACTGTATTTACAAATAAATATAAAGATTACGTTTACATTACCTGTAATAAAATGTTACTGAAAAAAATGCGACCCTATCCTTTTTTCAGAGAATATCTAATTGCAGTTGGCAACATGATTGAAAATGTAAAAGATTTTAGCGCTTTTACAAGTTGGCAAAATTGTTTAGATAAAGCTTTAACCAATAAAAATAATAATGCATTTGCAGATTTATTAAATACAAGTTTAAACTTATTTGAAAACAATGTTTTTTTTAAATCGCCTGCATTTGAATGGCAAACTAAAGAAGGTAAATACCGTTTTGAATATGATACTATTGCAAAAATTGTATTCCCACCTTTTACACTTAAATGCAGAAAAAATGATTATGATTCTTTGGTAATTGAAAATATCTCCGGTGTATTTTATCCTGCATTAGGAAGGTTTGTTGGTAAAGGTGGAATTGAAACATGGGAAAGAACAGGTTTGCCTAAAACTGTTTATGCTGAATTAAAAAGAGTAAACATAGAGTGCAAATCCGGAAGTTTTAGCTGCGACTCAGTACTATTTCATCATCCTGCTTATTTTGAAAAACCACAATTAGGAAGATTAGTAGATAAAGTAATTACAGAAAATTTATCTGAAACCTACCCCAGATTTGATACTTACACGAAACGTGTTTTAGTTAAAAATGTTTTAAAGGATGTGGATTTTGAAGGTGGTTTTTCTATGCGAGGTCCTAAGTTTGTTGGAAGTGGTGATGCCTTAAATCCTGCTCATGTATTATTCAGAAGAAACAAAAAAGTTTTCTTAGAGCTATCTGCCAAAAACTTTTTAATGAGTGAAGATCGAATTATTTCGGAAAATGCTGCAGTGAAATTTTATTTAGGTAACGATTCAATTATTCATCCAGGTTTAAATTTTAAATATTTTGCCGACAAACGCAAAGTATCACTCATTAGAACAGATGATGGAATGCAAAAAACACCTTATTATAATTCATTCCATAAAATAGATATGTATTTTGAGGAGTTGGAATGGAAAATTGATTCTTCAAAAATTGATTTAGGGTTTATTGCTAACAATCATCAGGGTCAAGCTTATTTTGAATCACAGGACTTTTTTACAGCAGATAGATTTCAGAAACTAACCAATAATAACGTAAATCCAATCATTAAAATAAACGACTATTCAGTAAATAATAACAATAGTAAAAGTTTTACTGCCTCAGATTTAGCAAAGTATATGAAATGGCTTGCAGTTGATTTAAGGCCAGTTCTGTTTAAAGTAGTTCAGTTTGGATTAATTGATTTTAATCCCGAAACCGATGTAATTACTATCAGAGATAAATTGTATAACTACATTGGCGCAAATAAAAAGAAATTGGATTATGATGTAATTACTATTCACTCTGTATTTCCAGGAAAAAATAATGCTACCTTAAATTTATTGAATGATAATTTTGATTTGAATATCAAAGGAGTAAAACAAATTTTATTGAGTGATACCCAGCAGGTTTTTGTATTTCCTTCTCGTCAGGAAGTAGTTTTGAAAAAAGGGAGAGATTTGTCGTTTTCAGGTGTGGTAGCAGCTGGTAAATTTGAGTTTCACGGGAAAGATTTTGAATACTCGTACGATAAAAATTTAATTTACTTAAACAATGTAGATTCATTAAGAATTTATGCTGATTCCAGAGAGGCAGATATCAATGGGAATTATGGATTTAAAAGAGTGCAAACCGTGTTAGAAAAAATTACCGGCGAATTAATGATTGACGGTATCACGAATCATGCAGGTTATAAAAAAGCACCCAGTTTCCCAATTTTCAAAAGCTTTAAAGAATCTTATGCTTTTTACGATAAAAAAAGTATTCAGCGAGGTGCCTACAATAAAGATAAATTTTACTTTAAGTTAGATCCATTTACAATAGATAGCATTGATAACATCAAAAATGAATCAATCATTTTTGATGGTGAATTTTCATCTGCAGGTATTTTTCCAACTTTCAGAGAAAAACTTTCACTACAGGAAGATTATTCCTTAGGTTTCAAACGTAAAACTCCACCCGGAGGATTTGAAGTTTATGGTGGAAAAGCAAAATTTGAAAATGAAATTAAATTAAGTAACAAAGGCTTAAGAGCTAATGGTGAAATTAAATTTGGACCTTCAACATCAAATTCTGATGACTTTATTTTTTATCCTGACTCGCTAAATGGTTTAGCTCAAAAGTTTGATATTAAGGAAACAAAAGATCCAAACGAGTTCCCCCAGGCTAATGGCGAAAGTGTTTATATTCATTGGATGCCTTACAAAGATATTATGCAGGCTAGCGATCAAAAAACGCCAATTCTTGCATATAACTCAAGTGCTAAATTTCATGGTACCATGAGCCTTTCTCCAACTGATCTATACGGAAGAGGTAAAGTTGATTTTGAAAAAGCTGATTTAATTTCAAAAAAAATATCTAGTTTTTCTAGAAATAATAACTATAATAA
>CAZTCG010000123.1:0-640 GCA_964612005.1 uncultured Flavobacteriaceae bacterium
CTGTCCCAGATTTTGCATTTGAGTTAACGGTAACAGATTTGCTTATTGGTCCAACACGTTTTGTATCATAATGTACTTTTATTGAACCAGTTTTTCCTGGTAAAATTGGTTCTTTAGGGCAAGAAGGCACAGTACAACCGCAGCTACCTGCACAATTACTAATGATTAATGGATCTTTTCCGGTATTTGTGAAAGTAAATTCACAATCACCATTCGCATTTTGTTTGATGGTTCCGTAATCATGGGTTGTTTTTTCAAATTTAATGTCTGCGTTACTAGCAGGAGCAGCGTTTTCCTGAGCTAAAACCGAAAACGAACTAAATAAAACGGCTAAAATTGCAATTGTTTTCTTCATATATTGATTTTTAAATTTTAAATGAAAATTTCGTGCCAAAATTAATTATTTCAACTGTTTTTTTAAAAAATAATTGATATTAAATTTATTTTTTGCACGATTCTAAATTAGTATTTTTTAATTCAAAGTCAAATTTTATTGGCAGACTCATTTTCTACTAATTCCAATATGCTTCAAACCAACGTTCAAAAATTGTAAATGAATATATAGCAGGAAGATTATAGAAATTAGTCATCATCATCATTAATTTAAGGGTTCGTCAGTGGGGTGTTCGCAATGTTTCGC
>CAZTCG010000123.1:650-6090 GCA_964612005.1 uncultured Flavobacteriaceae bacterium
GTAAGTATTTCACTAATTTCACTTTTTAATTGAATATGAAAATTGCATTATATGCTAGGAATGTTAAAGATAATCACCCTGATTATGTTAAAACATTAAGCACAAAATTAAATAAGGAAAACATTCAACTTACGATTTTTGAACCGTACTATCATTTTTTAAAATCAAATTTTGGATTTAATCTCGAAATGGAAACTTTTAAATCACATGATTGTATCCAAAATCAAGTTGATTGTATTATTTCACTTGGTGGAGATGGAACTATTTTAGAAACGCTTGATTTAGTTAAAGAATCGGGAATTCCTGTTTTAGGTGTTAATACAGGGAGATTGGGTTTTTTAGCAAGTGTTTACAAGGAAGATTTTGGTAAAGCAATTGATTTTTTACTAGCCAAAAAATATAAACTCGATAAACGAGCAATTATTGAATTAATTCAACCCAAAGGATTTTTTGGAGATATCAATTGGGCAGTGAACGAACTTACTGTTCTTAAAAAAGATTCCTCTGCTATGATTAATATTGACGCAAGTGTTAACGGGGCATTTCTTAATTCATATTGGGCTGATGGTTTAATTATTTCAACACCCACTGGATCTACCGCTTATTCATTAAGCTGTGGTGGTCCAATCATCGTGCCGGATGCAGATAATTTTGTTATAACTCCAATTGCTCCGCATAATTTAAATGTTCGACCAATAATCATTTCAAGCAATAGTGAAATAACTTTAAAAGTTCATGGCAGAAGTCCTGATTATTTATTGTCTCTTGATTCAAGGCATACTACAATTAGTAATTCATTTGAAATTAAATTAAAAAAAGCTGATTTTACTTTTAATTTGATTAGTCTTGATTCACAAGATTTTTTTAAAACATTAAGAGATAAATTAATGTGGGGTATTGATAAACGTAATTAATTAACTTTAAACTATGAGATTATTATTTTCAATCTTTTTGGCTTTTTTCACACTTTCAATCTATGCTCAAAATCCATTTATTAAAGATAGTTTGGATTTTTATGTTCAGCGCGAGATGAAAAAATGGCAAATTCCTGGAGTTGCTGTTTCTGTTGTGAAAGATGGAAAAATTATTGTTTGCAAAGGTTTTGGAACAACCGAACTAAATGGAAATAAAAACGTAGATGAACAAACGCTTTTTCAAATTGCTTCCAATTCAAAAGCTTTTACTGGAACAGCTCTAGCAATGCTCGATGTATCCAAAAAAATATCCTTGGATGATAAAGTAAATAAATGGATTCCGTATTTTGATTTAAAAGATCAGTATGCAGCAAAAGAAGCAACCGTAAAAGATATGTTATGTCATAGAATTGGTTTTCAAACTTTTCAAAGTGATTTTTTAAATTGGAATTGCAATTTGTCACGAACAGAAATAATTAAAGCTATGAAAACAGTTACACCTGTAAATTCATTCAGGTATAAATATGGTTATTGCAATTCAGCTTTTTTGGTAGCGGGAGAAGTAATTAAAGCAGCTACTGATACAAGTTGGGATGATTTTATTCAGCATCGTTTTTTGAATCCTTTAAACATGAACAGAAGTTCAACCCGACATGAAAAAATTGCAAATGATAAGAATGCGGCTAAACCTTACACCATTTTAAATGATAAAATGGAGTTATTGGATTATGCATACATTGATAATATTGGCCCCGCTGCATCTATGAACTCTTGTGTGAAAGATTTAAGTAATTGGTTGCTTTGTCAATTAGATTCAGGTAGGTATATGGGCAAACAAGTTATTCCATACAAAGCAATTGCTTTAACCCGCACACCTAATATGATTTCTGGAAGAGGTGGAAACCCAAACTATCCCGGAAATCATTTTAGTTTATATGGCTTAGGTTGGGGCATCAAAGATGTGGACGGAAAAGTAATGTATGAACACACGGGAGGTGCAGATGGTTTTGTAACTTCTGTTTGCGTTATTCCTGAATTTAATTTAGGAATTGTGGTGCTAACTAATACTGATGTGAATACATTATTTCTTGCACTAAGAGAACAAATTATTCAAAGCTATTTTAATAAGCCTTATCAAAATTTGAGTGAAAATTATTTCAAAAGAAATTTTGAGGAAAATAAACAACAAGTTGATGAACTAAAACAATGGAAAAAAGCCGTTGAAGAAAATAAAACTAAATTTGATCTCAATAATCAGTTAGTTGGTAAATATTTCAACGAGGTTTATGGCGAGATAGAAATTAAAAATGTAGGCCCTGAACAATTTATTTATTTTCCAAAACACTCAAATGTAACCGGAAAATTAAGTTACATGGGCAATGAGTTAATGATGTGCGAATACAGTTATAAAACTTGGGGTATTCAAAAAATAAAAATTAACAGGAATGGAAATCAACTTAAATCAATAACTGTAAAGGTGAATGATTTTGTAGATTATTTGGATTATGAATTTGTAAAAATGAAATGAGTAGATCCTTATTAATATTTATTTTTTGTGCAATTAACACTTTAGTTTTTACCCAAACAGAAAGTAAAAACGAATTCAGTATCTATAATTATAAACCAACACCTCAGGATAGGTTAATTTTAGAAATTAATCATACAGGATGGTTAGGAATGCCTAATGGATTAAAGGAAAAATTAACGTCAGGTGGAGTAAATATTTTATTGTTTTTTGATTACCCAATTAAACAAAGCAGGTTTAGCCTAGCTTGGGGAATTGGTTTAAGTTCCCACAACATACATGGACCAATTGAGCTTAATCAGCAAGTAGATCCATTAACCAAAGGTGTTCAATTTTTAAGCATCAGCAGAAGAGAAGATCCTTACAAAAAAAATAGAATTGGTTTTAAAATCATTGAAGTTCCCGTTGAATTCAGAATACGAACCAAAACCAATTACCAGTTTAAATTAATGGCAGGATTCAAAGTAGGTTATGTTATACAGACATTCAAAAAAACATTTGACGAATCCGGAAAAATCAAATCCTTTGATATTTTCGGAATAAATCCAATTCGTTATGGGCCAACTATTCGTTTAGGATGGGAGCAAGTCCATCTAACTGCATTTTATTCATTGTCTGAAGTTTTTCAAAAAAATAAAGGTCAGACAGGTATCATACCTTTTAGTATTGGTTTTGCATATACGCCACGTGTTGGTATCGGAAGATGATTATAAATTAATATTATTACCATACTTTAAATACCTTTATTAATTATATTTTTGTCCTCCATGAATAGAATTTTAATTAAAAATATTCATCAACTTATTCAAGTTCGCGAACATACTAACGAACCTGTAAAGGGAAAAGATTTGGATGTAGTTCCTATTATTGAAAATGCTTGGTTGGCTATTGATGATGAGCTAATTGCAGATTATGGCAAGATGGAAGATTTCCCGGGCATATCTGATTGGAAAGGCTTGGAAATAATTGATGCAGATGGTAAACTTATACTTCCTGCTTGGGTAGATAGTCACACACACATTGTGTATGCTGGAAGCCGTGAAGGCGAATTTGGAGATCGCATAAGAGGTTTAACCTATGAGCAAATTGCACAACGCGGCGGTGGAATTTTAAATTCTGCACAAAAATTAAAACATGCTTCGGAAGATGAATTAATAGAACAAGCTTTGGTTCGTTGCGATGAAATTATTTCTCAAGGAACCGGAACTGTTGAAATAAAAAGCGGTTATGGTTTGTATCCTGATTCTGAATTAAAAATGTTACGCGTAATTCGTGAACTGAAAAAGCTTACGCCGCTCACAATAAAATCAACATTTTTAGCGGCCCATGCTGTTCCTTCAGAATACAAACAAAATAAAGCTGCATACATTGATTTAATTATTAATGAAACATTACCAAAAGTTGCTGAGGAAAAACTGGCTGATTTTATAGATGTGTTTTGCGAGCAAAATTATTTTACTCCAGAAGAAACAATTCGAATTTTGGAAGAAGGAAAAAAGTACGGAATGATACCAAAAGTACATGCTGAACAAATGAGTAATTATGGTGGTGTTTTAGCAGGTGTAACATGTGGGGCAATTAGTGTAGATCATTTAGAATATGTTCAGCAAAAAGAGATTGATGCATTATCAACTAGTAAAACAATTCCAACTATTTTGCCTGGTGCAGCATACTTCCTTAGTTTGCCTAACCCTCCAGCTAGGGAAATGATTGATGCAGGTTTACCACTTGCTATTGCAAGTGATTATAATCCGGGTTCAAGTCCAAGTGGTAATATGAATTTAATGCAATCGATTTGTTGCATTCAATATAAAATGACGCCAAACGAATGTTTAAATGCTTCTACAATTAATTCAGCTTTTGCAATGAATGTGCAAGATGAAGCTGGTAGTATAACTATTGGCAAAAAAGCAAATTTAATCATCTCTAAAAAAATGAATTCTTTGGATATGATTGCCTATTCCTTTGGTTCAAATCCTGTAGATACAATGATACTTAACGGAAAAATTATTTAAAATTAAACATGAAGTCACTAGTATATAAATTGAGCTTTATTTTGTTAATGATTAATTCTTTTATTAATCATGCTCAGGAAATAACTATTCCTGCTGATAATACTGCATCAGCTACAATAATAAGTTCTTTGAAAAGAAAACCATTGGGTTCGTATTATGGTTATGAACGTAGCGCATTTATATTTACTAAAGAAGAGTTGAATCAAAGTTCTGCTATATCACTGCAAGGCATATCTTTTTTCTGTGATACTATTAATTCATTAATTGCAGCAACTACGCCTGTTAAAATTTATTTAAAAGCAAGTAATGATAGTTTGTTTACTTCTACAACACTTTATTCAAACGAAATTTTGAATGCGTCATTAGTTTTCAGTGGAAATTTACTTTCCTCTCAGTTTTCTGAAAATAATTGGGTTACAATAGCATTCAATTCAAGTTTTGTTTTGCCTATTAATACTAACTTAAAGTTATTTATAGAGACCAATTCGGGTGGGGCAGGTAATGAAAGTTCTCTTTCTAAAGGATTTCGATTTAAAACAACCGGAGTTAAAAAATTTCAGTATTGGCAACAAGATCAAACTGAACCAAGTGGAGCTGGCACATTAGATACATTACGTCCGAATATTAAACTGAACTATTCAGTTGCATCTATTTGTAATGGTATCCCAAATTCTGGAACAATTCAGCTAAATGATACCGAAGTTTGTAAAGGTGCTTTAACAAGTTGTTATATTTCAGGTCAAAGTAATTCATCTGGCATCACTTATCAATGGCAACAATCTATTGATCAGCAAAGCTGGATAGCTGTTAATCAAAATGGCAATGCTATTCAATTACCTATAGATACTCTAACTTACTTAAGAGCATTAGTTTTTTGCAATGGTATCGATTCTTCAATTACTCCGGTTGTGCAAATTAAAAATTTATTACCTGTTTATTGTTATTGCAGTAACAATCTTGGAGGCAATTGCAGTGGTTATTCTATT
>CAZTCG010000124.1:0-6007 GCA_964612005.1 uncultured Flavobacteriaceae bacterium
ATTTCAGCTAATTTCTTTAAAGCTTCAAAAACTTCATAATCAGCTCTTCCTGTAACAGCAGCAGAAACTGATTTTTTATTTTCTTTCAAATCTTTTGAAGGAGAATAATTTTCACTTTCAATTTTTGCAATATAAACTCCTGAACTTCCTTTGATAGGATTACTTATTGAGTTTGTTTTCAAAGCAGAAACAGCACCAGTAAACAAATCATCTCTTCCAACATTAGGAACATTTGAATTAGTAAAACTAAAATTATCTGCTGCAGCAATACTTACTCCTAATTTAGATGCGTAATCTTCAAGTGATTTAGAGTTAGCTGCTTTTGTTTTAATTTCATTTAATAATTGTTCTGCTTTTTTCTCTTGTTTAGCCTTTAAAGTAACATCTTCTTTTACAGTTTCTAATGGGGCAAAGCCTTTTTCTTTAATTTCAGTTAATTTTGCAACTACAAAACGGTTTCCAAACGTAAATGCTTCAGAAATATCATTTAACTGAGCTTTGAACATCCATCTAACTAATTCTTTAGGATTTTCAATGCCTGGGATATTTTTATCGTTTTCTTTTATTTCACCTGAAACACGCTTGTTTAATTTCTCAGCATCAATTGCTTTATCAAATAAATCAGCGGTATTATTTTTACCTGAAAATTCTGATGCTTTAGCATAAAATGATTGTACTGTGTTAGAGCTAGGTGCAATTGTTGTGCTTATTGTACCTAAAGTGTAGTTATTCTGACGTCCTTTACTTACATCTAAAATTTCCATGATGTGGTAACCAAAATTAGATTCAACTACGCCTAAATCAGCTTTTTTACCGTCTAACCCAAAACGCTTGAAAGGCTCAACAAATCCACTGTTTTCGTTTAACCAGCCATAATTACCATCTTTTCCTGTCCAATCTTCAGATTCTTTTTTATTTGGAGGCATTTTTTTGCCACCATCATCTGAGTATGTTTTTACAAAATCAGCAAATTTCCCACCTTTTTTAATTATTGCTAATAAACTATCAGCTAATTTTTTTGCTTGATCTTTTGATCGTTTTACTTCTTGTGATGCTCCAGAACCAGCGTAAGCAATTAAAATATGTCTCACTTTTGCTGAATCTAATGAAGAAGTAATTTTCATCAATTTAGATACCTTGAATTGTTCACCTTCTGCATATGGGCCAAAAACAGTTCCAACGGGTGAGTTATAAATTGCAGTATCAATGTTTGGATTAATATTTTCTATTATGAAAGTAGCAATGTCTAATGCTTGATTATCGTTAGTGTTTTGAATAAATGCACTGTCCTCAGCAGCAGTTTTACGATCTCTAAAATCCGAAGCCAACTGAACCATATTCTTTTTTAATTCTTCAATATCTTCTTTAGATGCCTCTGCTTCCCAAACTAAATAATCAACCTTACGAGTTGCTTCATCAACGATATATTTGTATTGATTTTGATTGTAATAGTTTTTTAATTCCTCATCAGAAATTTTAATAGATGAATCAGGGATAAGTGAATAAGGTTTTAAAACAAATTTAACATTCATCATTCTTTTAGATGCCTTGTCATCAAACTTAGCTTCATTAGTAGTAGCGTAAATACCTTTTTTGATTAAGCTGTAATATTTTTCATTTTTTCTGATATCACGAATCTGTTCCTCTAATTGAACCCAGAATTTTTCTTGTTCAGGGGTCATTTTTGAAACGAAGGCATTTAATTTTTTAATGTCAAGACTTCCTTGCGCATCAGCAAATTGTTCGAAAACTTTTCCACTTTGTCTGTCAGTAAAATAAGAATTTACATAAGAATGAGGATGTACCAACATTAAATCTGTTAATTCATCTTCGCTTACTTCAATTCCTAATTTCTTCCATTCTGTTTTTAAAACTCTATCGTTAACGATTGCTGACCATGCCTGATCGATTATCATAGTACGAGTGGTGTCATCTACTTGTTGACCGTTTGCAGAATAATTAGCTACAAACTCATCAACTTTTGCTTTTAATTCATTATAATCTATGTCTTCACCTTTTATAGAACCAACTGATGTGTCGTTAGTTCCAAATAGTTTTCCACCAGCATCAAATGCTGCCTGAAGAATAAAGATTACTAATGCTAAACCTACAAATCCAACTAAAAGACCGGTTTTACTGCGAATTTTTTCTAAAATGCTCATATGCTATTTCTAATAAAAAGAGTGCAAATATAATTTAATTTCTATAATAAAAAACCTACATGTTTTTGAATTTTACATTGATAATCAATGTGTTATAAATTTAAAGGTGAATTTTTACTCAAATAAAAATTAACTAACATTTGTTTATAACCTTTTTGGATAAAAATTGAGTGATTAATGAAGTCGCTCTTTCAATGTTAATATATTTGCAGTCTTTAAATTAAAAATTAGTTATGGCTTTAAAATGTGGTATTGTAGGTTTACCTAATGTTGGAAAATCAACCTTGTTTAATTGTTTAAGTAATGCAAAAGCGCAAGCGGCAAATTTTCCTTTTTGCACCATTGATCCAAATGTTGGAACCATTACTGTTCCAGATGAACGATTAACCAAGTTAGCAGAGTTTGTAAAACCACAAAACATACTTCCCACAACAGTTGAGATTGTTGATATAGCAGGTTTAGTTAAAGGTGCAAGCAAGGGCGAAGGGTTGGGAAATAAATTTTTGGCAAACATACGCGAGTGTAATGCCATTTTACATGTTCTACGTTGCTTCGATGATCCAAATGTGGTGCATGTTGATGGTTCGGTTAATCCGGTGCGCGATAAAGAAATTATTGATACCGAATTGCAGTTAAAAGATCTGGAAAGTGTTGATGTGAAACTTAAAAAATTTGAGAAACAAGCAAAAACAGGAAATGACAAAGAAGCGGTAAAAACTTATAACACTTTATTGAAAGTAAAACAAGTTTTAGAAAGCGGACAATCAGCTCGCTCAGCTAACTTGGAAGAAAACGAATTGCCTTACGTAGCCGATTTACATTTGTTAACAATAAAGCCTGTTATGTATGTATGTAATGTAGATGAAGCTTCTGCAAAATCAGGAAACCATTTTGTTGATCAAGTTCGTGAAGCAGTTAAGAATGAAAATGCAGAATTGTTAATCATCACTGCTCAAATGGAAAGTGAAATTGCTGCACTGGAAACTTACGAAGAAAAACAAATGTTTTTAGCTGAGATGGGCTTGGATGAGCCTGGAGTAAATAAATTAATTAAATCTGCTTACAGATTATTGAATCTTCAAACTTACTTTACTGCAGGTGTAAAAGAAGTTAGAGCTTGGACAATTACAAAAGGAATGAAAGCGCCTGAAGCTGCTGGAGTAATTCATACCGACTTTGAAAAAGGTTTTATTAAAGCTGAAGTTATTGCTTACAACGATTACATTCATTTCGGATCAGAATCAGCATGCCGCGATGCCGGTAAATTAAGGGTAGAAGGAAAAGAATATACTGTTTCGGATGGAGATGTGATGCATTTCCGATTTAATGTTTAATATCCAATGTTTGATTGGGTAGATGTTTGACTGTTTAAGGTTTGATTGTTTTGATGTTTATGGTAATTTTATGTCTCGTGTTTCAGGTTTCTAGTTATGGCAACAATTAAAAGATTTGAAGATTTAGAGGTTTGGCAATTAGCTAGAGAATTAAATATTAAGATTATACCAATTTTTAATAAATTAAATGAGGCTAAAAGTTATGAGTTAAAAAATCAATTAGATCGTTCTTCTGGCTCTGTTATGGATAATATAGCAGAAGGATTTGAAAGAGATGGTAACAGAGAGTTGATTCAATTTTTAGCAATAGCAAAAGGTTCATTAGGTGAAGTAAGATCTCAACTTTATAGAATATTTGATAGAAACTTTATAGAAAAACAAAATCATGATTTATTGCAAGAAGATTGTTTACAATTAGGTAGCAAACTAGGAAAATTCATTTCTTATTTAAACAATTCCACTGTTAAAGGAAATAAATTTAAAAATCAAACTAAATCATAACCAGAAACATAGAAACCAGAAACATAGAAACCAGAAACACAGAAACCAGTAACACAGAAACCAGTAACAAAAGTAAAAAATGAACAACCACGAAATCGACTACAAATTATTTGGTGAAGAAATGCAATGTGTAGAGATTGAGCTTGATCCAAGCGAAGCTGTGATTGCAGAACCAGGAAGTTTTATGATGATGAATGATGGCATTCAAATGGAAACGCTTTTTGGCGATGGAACCGACAAAGGTTTCATGAATAAATTATTTTCGGCAGGTAAGCGATTACTTACAGGTGAAAATTTATTTATGACCGTTTACACCAATGTTACTTCCGATAAACGAAGAGTAAGCTTTGCTGCTCCTTATGCAGGCAAAATTATACCTTTAAATCTGCAGTGGCTTGGCGGTAAGATTATTTGCCAAAAAGATAGTTTTTTATGTGCTGCAAAAGGTGTTGCTGTTGGCATTGAATTTCAAAAGAAATTAGGAACTGGTTTATTCGGTGGTGAAGGTTTCATCATGCAGAAATTGGAAGGTGACGGATTGGCTTTTGTTCACAGCGGTGGCCACGTTATTGAAAAAGATTTGAATCATGGCGAACTTTTAAAAGTAGATACCGGTTGTATTGTAGCTTTTACAAGTTCGATTGATTACGACATACAATTTGTAGGTGGAATAAAAAACACCTTGTTTGGTGGCGAAGGAATTTTTTATGCAACACTGAGAGGCCCAGGAAAAGTTTGGATTCAAACGCTTCCAATAAGCCGATTGGCAAGCAGAATTTTATCCTACGGAACAGGACCAAGAAAAGAAGAAGGAAGTATTTTAGGTGGACTAGGAAATTTATTTGACGGAGACGGACGATAAATTATTTTAGATTTTAGAATTCAGATGTTTGAATTTGAGAATTTAGATTTTAGAATTCAGATTTAAGTAAACTAAATTTTATCCTTTCTTCCTTTACAATATAATTTTATAAAAGAAAAAATTTAAACTAACATGTCAAAACAAAACACAAATTATAACGAAGACAGCATAAAATCTCTCGACTGGAAAGAACATATTCGTATGCGTCCCGGCATGTATATTGGTAAACTCGGTGATGGTTCTGCCTTCGACGATGGAATTTATGTATTGCTAAAAGAAGTAATAGATAATTCCATTGATGAGTTTATGATGGGTGCCGGAAAAAAAATTGAAGTGTCCGTTAAAGATGGTGTTGTTTCTATTAGAGATTACGGACGTGGTATTCCACTTGGCAAAGTGGTTGATGTTGTTTCTAAAATTAACACCGGTGGTAAATACGATAGCGACGCATTTAAAAAATCAATCGGCTTAAATGGAGTTGGTACCAAAGCTGTTAATGCGCTTTCAACTTATTTTAAGGTTATTTCCTATCGTGACGGACAATGTAAATCAGCCGAATTTGATTGCGGTAATCTCATTAAAGAAGGAAAGTTACAAGATACCAAAGAAGCCAACGGAACGTACGTTGAGTTCCGTCCGGATGACAGCATTTTCAAAAAATACCATTTCGTTCATGAGTACATTGATAGAATGTTGTGGAACTATGCGTTTTTAAATACTGGACTTACACTACATTTTAATGGAAACAGCTACAAATCGGAAAACGGATTAAAAGATTTATTGGAGAAAAACATTTCCGGCGAAACGCTTTATCCAATCATTCACTTAAAAGGTGAAGACATTGAGCTGGCAATGACACATAGTAACGAACATTTTTCGGAAGAATATTACAGCTATGTAAATGGGCAATATACAACCCAAGGCGGAACGCACCAGGCAGCTTTCAGAGAGGCAGTAGTGAAAACCATTCGTGAATTTTTTAAGAAAGATTTTGATCCTACGGATGTTCGTAAATCAATTATCGCAGCTGTATCTGTAAAAGTTCAGGAACCTGTTTTTGAATCACAGACAAAAACCAAATTAGGTTCGCAGGAAGTGGCTCCTGGAGGTCAATCCATGCGATCGTTTGTGAATGATTTCATTAAACA